>NZ_JAGXGF010000062.1 GCF_024636815.1 Marivirga sp. | reverse complement strand
TCGCTGTTTAGAGGTGGGATAGGAAAAGCTTTTCCATATAATCCAATATACTGCGTTATCTTCCCTCGATATAGCCCGCTATATCTTCTCAAAGACGCCTTGTCTATTGAATTATATGAAAATCTGAATTTACAAATTAGAGTCGAACTCAGGTTAAAAGCAAATTAAAGATTAAGGGCAAGCTACAGAGAATATTCTAACATTCAACTTCATTATTAACGTTGCGTCTTCGCGCCTTTGCGTGAAAAAACTCGCTTTAGCGAGATAATTTAAAGCCTTAGGCTTTCGAGAAAAAAAGGCTACTTTCTAAAATCTCAAAAAAGACTTTTCTATTTTTCAAGAGAACCCTAATGATTAGATATATATAAATATGAAAAAAGCATTAATTACAGGAATTACTGGTCAAGACGGAGCTTATCTAGCAGAATTATTATTGAAAAAAGGCTATGAAGTACATGGAATCAAACGAAGAAGTTCCCTTTTCAATACTGATAGAATTGACCATTTATATCAGGATCCTCACGAAAAAGAACTTAGGTTTATATTGCATTATGGAGATCTAACAGATAGCATGAATATTACCCGAATTATTCAAGAGGTTCAGCCTGACGAAATATATAACTTGGGAGCCATGTCCCATGTTAAAGTTAGTTTTGAGACGCCCGAATATGTTGCAAATGTAGATGGAATGGGTGTTTTAAGAATTTTAGAAGCAGTAAGGCTTTTAGGTTTGCAAAATAAAACAAGGATATACCAAGCATCATCTTCAGAATTATATGGATTAGTTCAGGAGACCCCTCAATCAGAAAATACTCCTTTCTACCCCAGGTCTCCATATGCGGTAGCCAAAATTTACGGTTATTGGATTACTGTGAATTATAGAGAGGCTTATAATATGTTTGCTTGCAATGGAATTCTGTTTAATCACGAATCTCCGCTTAGGGGCGAGACTTTTGTTACAAGAAAAATCACCAGAGCGGTTTCAAGAATTGCTTTAGGACTGCAAGAAACTTTTTACCTGGGCAATATAGATGCTAAAAGAGATTGGGGACACGCGGAAGATTATGTGGAGGCCATGTGGAGAATACTACAACAAGACCTTGCGGAAGACTATGTGATAGCTACCGGAGTGACTACCTCCGTTAGAGATTTCGTTATTAAAGCCTTTGATTATGTAGGTATTGAGTTGGAGTTTAGAGGCGAAGGAGTAGATGAAATAGCGGTAGTCAAGAAATGTAGAAACACGGAATTTAAATTAAAAGAGGGGAGTGTCGTTTTAAAAATTGACCCTAAATATTACAGGCCAACAGAAGTAGATTTCCTTTTAGGAGATCCAACTAAATCAAAACAAAAACTGGGTTGGGAACCTAAGCATGACTTAGACTCTTTGGTTAAAGATATGATGAAATCTGATTTGGAATTATTCAAAAGAGATATGCTATTACTAGAAGGAGGGCATAAAGTCAATAAATATCATGAATAAAGATTCGAAAATATATATTGCCGGACATAGAGGGATGGTGGGTTCTGCCATTCATCGGAAATTACAAAAGGAAGGCTTTCAAAAAATTATAACTAAAACTTCAAAAGAATTAGATCTAAGGGATCAGCTAGCCGTTGCTGATTTTTTTGATAAAGAGAAACCCGAATATGTTTTTTTAGCAGCAGCTAAAGTGGGTGGAATTTTAGCCAATAATAAATATAGAGCGGAATTTTTATACGATAATTTGTTGATACAGAATAACGTAATTCATCAAAGCTACTTGAATGATGTTACTAAATTACTTTTTCTAGGCTCATCTTGTATTTACCCTAAATTAGCACCGCAACCATTAAAAGAAGAATATTTGTTGACGGGAAAGCTTGAACCAACAAATGAGCCTTATGCCATTGCAAAAATAGCGGGAATAAAAATGTGTGACGCATATAGAGATCAATACGGTTGCAATTTTATTTCTGCTATGCCTACAAATTTATATGGTCCTAATGATAATTATGATTTAGAAACTTCCCATGTGCTACCTGCATTAATCAGAAAATTTCATGAAGGTAAATTAAGCAATACAGAAGCGGTGCAACTATGGGGGACTGGCTCTCCCAAAAGAGAGTTTTTACATGTAGATGACCTTGCAGATGCATGTTATTTCTTAATGAATAATTTTAATGAAAAGGGGTTTGTTAATATTGGAACAGGTATTGATATCTCAATTAAAGAATTGGCCGAATTGATTAAGAAAATTGTTGGATATTTTGGTAAACTTGATTGGGATGATTCTAAGCCAGACGGTACTCCAAGAAAACTAATGAATGTTGATAAGCTAACTAATTTAGGGTGGAATTATAAAATTGAAGTAGAAGAGGGAATTTTATCTGTTTATGAAGATTTTAAAAGTAAAGTTTTTTAGGCAGAACAGATCTTATTTCAACTATAAAAGTAATATACGCTAGAATTTAGAATAGTTTTCATCAGAATCTGGCTGACAGAAGATAATGGAATCAAGTACATGGATAAGTGGTTTGGGTAGCATAAGCCAAGGGAAGATAAACACCCTCGGTCAGACAAGCCAAAGGATTGAGGTGATTCACGCAAAGGAAAAAAATTCAGTTTAATAATTTTGAAACTAAATTTTCTGCAATAATAAGATTTATTTTTCGAAATAAAATATTAATACCAAGGCCAGGAAAAAGTCAAAAGATTATTTTTCAGTAAACATTCCCTCCCTTTACTCCACTTCAAAACAAAAGGTAGCCAAGGCTACCATTACTTTAACCACAGAGTGACGCAAAGATTTCACTAAGTTTCACGAAGAATAATGAAAACCTAATTGTCCCGTATTCCTCAGTAAGGCTTTTCCTCTATGTTCTTTGTGAAAATCTTAGATGTTAACCCATAAGTAGCCAAGGCTACATTTATTTTAACCACTGAGTGGCTCAAAGTATTCACTAAGCTTCACAAAGAAGAATGAAAGCCATAGGCTTTCTCTTTTTGTCCTTTGTGAAAATCTTAGCGAATCTTCGTGGTTTAAAAGCTTTAATGTTTGTTAAATCTTTCAAAAGCTGCTCTTTCCAATTCCTCTCTGGCATCAGGATGCGCAATCGAAATTAATGCCTTTGCTCTTTGCGTTAAGTTCTTACCGTATAAATCCACCACACCATATTCAGTCACAACATAATGAACGTGAGCTCTGGTAGTCGTAACTCCAGCTCCTTCCTGTAAATAAGGAACAATTTTGCTTACCCCTTTTTTAGTGGCAGCCGGCATGGCTATAATTGCTTTTCCACCTTCCGATAAAGAGGCTCCACGAATAAAGTCCATTTGTCCACCCACTCCTGAAAACTGCATTTTTCCTATCGTATCAGCACATACCTGGCCTGTTAAATCAATTTCTATGGCAGAGTTAATAGCCGTTACCTTAGGGTTTTTCCTGATGATGGCCGTATCATTGGTATAGGCAGCCTCTTTCATATGTACCAAAGGATTATCATCCATAAAGTCATATAATTTTTTAGAGCCTACAGCAAAGCAAGTCACCAGCTTACCAGTCTTCACTTCTTTTTTACTTCCATTGATCACACCACTTTCCACTAATGGTAAAATACCATCTGAAAACATTTCAGTATGTATGCCTAAGTTTTTATGGTTTCCCAGATTTTGTAAAGCCGCATTTGGGATAGCCCCAATTCCCATTTGAAGGGTAGCGCCATCTTCCACTAAACCTGCAACATGTGCACCAATTTTCAGCTCAATTTCGGAAGCTACTGGGATTTCATGTCCGTGAATAGGTTGATCGACTTCAATTGCATAGTCTACTTGACTAATGTGAATGATTCCATCACCATGAGTTCTTGGAACATTGGGATTAATTTGGGCAATCACTAATTTGGCAGTTTGAATAGCCGGTATTGTTACATCCACCGAAACACCTAATGAACAATAGCCATGATGGTCTGGTGTGGAAACTTGGATAAAAGCCACATCCAACGGCAAAATATTTCTTCTAAATAGCCAATGTACCTCACTCAAAAATATCGGAATATAATCTCCTCTACCGGCTTGGATAGCCTTTCTCACATTTCCGCCTACAAAAGCACTATTAATTTTAAATGATTTATAATAAGGTTTTTCTGTATAAGCAGCTCTGCCTTCCGTATGCAAATGCATGACTTCTACATTTTCTAATGATTGATGTCTGTTAGCAAGAGCATCAATCAAAGTGACCGGTGTCATGGCTGCTCCCTGAATAAATACCCTATCGCCTGATTTTACGTTTGAAACAGCTTCTTCGGCTGATACTATTTTTAATGAATTGTTCATATTTCCTTTTGTTTTGCGATTGCAAATTTACTATTCATTAGATAAGTATTGCTTGAGCAAAACCAATGAAAAGAATGATTTATATCAGGGTTTTTAATAAGGTATAGACAAGGTAAAGACTAATGTTTTTTTGTTGTATCAAAATACAAGTGATTTGATTCCAGAGCTGCTATATCTACAGTATTTAGTATAAAATCTATCCTTCTCACAATAATGTCACCCCTAACGGGGCTGGGGGTGTGCTTAAGCTGGCTTACCATAATATCGTTCCGCTGGAACTTTGTATCAATCTGCAACCAATATTAAAGTAAAAAACAAAAAGTAGTTTACAAGAATATTGTATTCAAAGAAGGGCTTTGATAGCAAACTTTTGCCCCATAGGGGTAAAATTATGGTAACATTTTAGTATGACTCGTCCAAAGCTCCGTTAGGAGTGACATTATGTAGCTAGGGATTTTTTCATAAGCTTAGTTATTAATATCAGACTTTGGAAAAGTCTGACATAAGTATAAAAGTATTTTTTTAAGCCAGCAAATTCTAACATAATTTGATCTAAAATATGTTCTATGCATTTCCCCCGCCAGCTGGCTGGAATAAAAAGAGGGCTTTCAACCTTTTTCATTAAATTAGAAGCAAACTTCACTATAATATGAGCGAACAACCCTATTTAAATATAAAAAATGGACTTTTATTCCCTTTTCTCTTTCAAGTGTTGGGATACGTATTTCTATTTTCAGGGATATTCCTTTTAGGCCTCAATATTTGGGTAAGTATTATTTTTATTTTGCTAGGGGTATTAATAGTATCTGCTTATTCGGGAATTGAATTTAAGAACGATCAATTTCGGGATTATAATGCTTTCTTTTTTATAAAGAATGGCAAGTGGGAGCCTTTAAAAAATGTGGAAAAGATATTTATTAAAAGAATTAAAGTCAGCCAGAAATTATATGGCAGAGCCAATCAGAGCTCTATTATCAGGAGTCATATGTATAAAGCATTTTTAAAATTTGATAATGGCGAGTCTTTATTACTATATGAGCATAAAAATAAAGAAAAAGTCGAAAACAAGGTGAATAAAATATCCCAATTCCTAAATACTAAAATTGTAGATTACGCCAATTAAAATTGTTAGAATTGAATCAAACAGTTTTATCTAGCTAAACCCGCTTGATTTTGAAATGAAAAAATTGTTTTTAAAACTGCTCTTATGGCAAAATGTGGAATGATATAAGCAGTGCCTTTGCAGTAAGTTTGAATTGTTTTCCAATGTTGGCTAATCCATAAAGCTTGCTTCTTCTGATGTGCTAATGAAGGAATAGTGGCTTTACTTGCATCAAATATTATCGCCAAAGATTGCCTGTCATCATAGCTACTTTCTAAATCTGCTAAATACTGTTGAAAGTTTTCATCTGTACCTTTCTCACCAGTAAAAGTAACCGTAACGATAGGTTTTTGATGTTCAACTATTGCATACTGTGTCATGTCTAATTTATTTTCCATTGATTAAACCATGGAAATGAGAATAAGTTTTGATTTGACGTTTAGATATGAAGTTCAGGAAGTCGAATTGAATTATAAGAAAATGAGATTTTTAGCACGGGTTTACAAGTGAGGTTAATACTAAATCTGCAGTATACCCTTTAAAATGCGATTCACAATATCGGAGGAAAAAACGCTTATCAAAAGGTTAATGGATCAGGAAGAATATAATATTCAGAAGCAAAAATTTATAGATGCCATAGAAGAAGCACTTGCTGAATAGAAATAATTTAAACCGCTTTCTAAGAAATAACTTTTCCAAAGTTCTCAACTTTGGAAAAGTTATTATTAATTAAATTTACCCTAATTCTGCCACATTATAGAAGGAATCATCCTTAGCCGGAAGCTCGCTTTTACCCATTAAAAATTCATCCACTTCCCTTGCTGCTTCTCTTCCTTCGGAAATGGCCCAAACTACTAGTGATTGTCCTCTTCTGGCATCGCCAGCGGTAAATATATTATCCACATTTGTTTTGTAATCGTTGGCCGCCACTGTTCCAGTTTGTGTTTTATGAACTCCTAAGCTTTGTAATAAGTGATTCTCCGGATGGGAAAACCCAATGGCCAGTAAGGCCAGCTCACAAGGCACATCTCTTTCCGTGCCTTGAATTTCTTGCATAATTTGACTTCCGCCTTGATTTACCCATTCAATATCTACTAATGTGATATGGCTTAACTCGCCTTTATCATTCCCTTTAAATTCTTTTGTCAATACGCCCCATTTTCTTTCTCCTCCTTCTTCATGGGAAGAAGAGGTTCGTAAAGTCATGGGCCATAATGGCCACGGGTCGCTTTCGCCTCTAGTTTCTTGGGGTTTAGGCATTAATTCTAACTGCATTACCGAGCTTGCATTCTGTCGGTGGGAGGTACCTATACAATCTGAACCTGTATCACCTCCACCAATGACTACTACATGTTTTCCTTCAGCCGAAATTTTATCTTCAATGGAATCGCCAGCTACTTCTTTATTTTGCATGGTTAAGAAATCCATGGCATATTGAATGCCTTTAAATTCCCTTCCGGGGATAGGCAAGTCTCTGGGAACTGTAGAGCCAGTGCAAATCACGATGGAATCAAAGTCATCTTTCAGCATATCAGGATTGATGTTTTTCCCAACTTCCGCATTCACTTTGAATCGAACGCCTTCCTCATCCATAATGTTAATTCTGCGCTCTACATATTGTTTTTCGAGTTTGAAATCTGGAATTCCGTAACGTAATAAGCCCCCAATTCTGGATTCTCTTTCAAAAACGGTTACCCAATGTCCAGCTTTATTCAGTTGGTCGGCAGCCGCTAGGCCAGCAGGACCGGAACCTATAACAGCTATTTTTTTTCCTGTACGCTCTTTGGGTGGATTAGCTTTCATATAACCCAGTTCATAAGCCTTTTCTGCTATCGTTTTTTCGATATGCTCTATAGCTACTGCCGGCTTATTGATGCCCAATACACAGCTTGCCTCACATGGAGCGGGACAAATCCTCCCCGTAAATTCAGGGAAATTATTGGTTGAATATAATATATCAGCTGCTTCTTCCCATTTTTCTCTGTAAACCGCATCATTAAATTCAGGAATAATATTGCCTAGCGGACAACCAGAATGACAAAATGGGATTCCACAGTCCATACATCTTGCTGCCTGCTTTTTGGTTTTCACTTCAGGAAAAGGCTGATATATTTCCTTGAAATCTTCTACTCTCTTTTTTGGGGATCTGCTATCGGGCAACTCCCTATCAAATTTTAAAAATCCGTCTTGTTGTCCCATTTTATGCTACAATTTTTTCGTTCTCTTTCTGTGCCTCAGCTTTTCTAGCTTCCAGTATGCGTTTGAAATCATAAGGAATTACCTTGATGAATTGTGGTAAATAATCCTGGAAATTAGCGAGTATTTTTTTCGCTTTTGGACTGTCTGTGGCCTGAGCGTGATAACTAATCAGTGTTTTTAATTCTTCCACATCATCTTCGCTAGGGCTTTCCAAGCTTACCATAGCTTGGTTGCAATTATCTTTAAAGGCCTTCTTTTCATCCAGTACATAAGCAATACCGCCACTCATTCCGGCAGCAAAGTTTTTACCGGTTTCTCCCAATACTACTACTCTTCCGCCTGTCATATATTCACAGGCATGGTCTCCAACACCTTCTACCACTGTACTGACACCGGAATTCCTCACTCCAAAGCGTTCGCCAGCCATTCCATTGATATAGGCATAACCAGAAGTAGCTCCGTAAAAGGCAACATTACCGATGATGATATTCTCAGAGGCCTCAAAATCAGAATTCTTCGGTGGATAGATGATGAGTTTTCCTCCCGAAAGTCCTTTTCCGTAGTAATCATTGGATTCACCTTCTATTTCAAAAGTGACTCCTTTCGCTAGAAAGGCACCGAAACTCTGACCTGCAGAGCCTTCAAATTTATATCGGATGGTATCTTCTGGAAGTCCGTCTCCTTTATATTTTTTACTGATTTCATTGGATAAAATAGCCCCAACTGCTCTATCGATATTTCGAATAGGGAAAGTATGCCTTACAGGCTTTTGATTTTCCATTGCTTCTTGGGCTGTTTCCAGTAATTTCCAATCCAGCACTTCTTCCAATTCATGCTCTTGCTCGATTTGTTTGAAAACTCCTACTTGCTCGGGTATGTTTTCCTGATAAAGAATTGGGCTTAAATCCAGATCCTTCAATTTCCAGAAAGGCACATCATTTCTAACTTTCAGTACTTCTGAGTGACCAACCATTTCCTCAATTGTTCTAAAACCAAGTTGAGCCATGATTTCTCTCAAATCCTCCGTTAAGAATTTGAAGAAATTCACGACATGCTCAGGCTCTCCAGTAAATAATTTTCTTAATTCTGGATTTTGAGTAGCAACTCCTACCGGACAGGTATTAGTATGACATTTTCTCATCATGATACAACCTTCCACCACCAGGGCTGCGGTGGATATTCCCCATTCTTCGGCACCTAGAAGTGTTGCAATAGCCAAATCTCGTCCGGTTCGCATTTGTCCATCAGTTTGAACCGTAATTCGACTTCTCAAATTATTTTTCACCAAAGTTTGATGCGCTTCTGCTAAGCCTAATTCCCAAGGCAATCCTGCATGTCGAATTGAACTCAGTGGTGATGCACCAGTTCCGCCATCCGCTCCGGATATTAAGACCACATCTGCATTGGCTTTTGAAACTCCAGCTGCTACTGTCCCAACTCCTGCCTGAGAGACTAGTTTTACATTTATCCTCGCTGCTCGATTGGCATTTTTCAAATCGAAAATTAGCTGAGCTAAATCTTCAATAGAATAAATATCGTGATGTGGAGGAGGGGAAATTAATCCTACTCCCGGAGTGGAATGTCTGACCCTTCCAATCCATTCATCTACTTTATGTCCCGGTAGCTGACCCCCTTCTCCAGGCTTAGCTCCTTGTGCCATCTTGATTTGTAATTCATCGGCATTCGTCAGATAATAGCTGGTAACACCAAATCTACCGGAAGCGACTTGCTTGATAGCTGATCGTTCCCAATCTCCATTAGGTTTTACTTCAAATCGTACTTCATCTTCGCCTCCTTCTCCACTATTACTTTTAGCGCCAATTCTGTTCATGGCTATAGCCAAAGTAGAATGAGCCTCATGGGAAATTGAACCAAATGACATCGCACCTGTGGCAAATCTTTTCATAATATTCTCAGCTGGCTCTACCTCTGATAAAGAAATAGGCACTCGCTTTTTGAAATCGAAAAGCCCTCTTAAAGTCAGTGTGTCTTTTACCTGATCATTAATTTTAGAGGCGTATTTTTTATATAAAGAGAAATTTGCGGTCTTAGTAGAATGCTGGAGTAAATGAATTGTTTCCGGATTGAAAAGGTGTTTTTCTCCTCTTAATTTCCATTGGTAAACGCCCCCTACTTCTAGGCCTTTTCTGACTTGCTCATTTTTAGGGAAAGCTTGCAGATGTCTCACTAAAACTTCTCTTCCCAAACCGTCAAAATCTATTCCTTCAATTCTGGAAATGGTTCCGGTAAAACATTTTTCAATTACAGTAGAATGCAGTCCTAATGCTTCAAATATTTGAGCACTTTGATATGATTGCAAAGTACTGATCCCCATTTTGGATAATATTTTCAATAATCCGTAACCGATAGCTGTTTGATAATTCGCAACAGCTTCTTTTTTAGTGATATCTTTTCCTAGAAGGTCTTTATCATGTAAATCTTCAATGGATTTAATAGCCAAATATGGGTTGATGGCACTTGCGCCATAACCGATGATAGTTGCAAAATGATGGGTTTCCCTAACATCTCCAGCTTCTATTATTAAACCAGTTTTCGTTCTTAAATTGAGTTTCACCAAATGCTGATGCACCGCTCCGGTTGACATTAAAGAAGGAATAGGAGCATGATTTTCATCTATAGCTTTATCAGAAAGAATTAAGACCACTTTTCCATTGTTGGCAGCTTCTTCTGCTTTTGCACAAATGTTATTTAAGCCTTCTTCCAATCTTCCGGGTGCTCCATCGGCTTTAAAGATACAATCGATAATTTCATATCCAAAACCTATATCTTTCAGATACATAAACTTAGCAATATCCGAATCCAGCAAAACGGGTTGTGAAATATGCACTTGCTTGGCATGAGCTGGAGTTTCCTCCAAAATATTTAAACTTTCGCCCACTCTTGTGAAAAGTGACATCACCATTCGCTCGCGAATAGGGTCGATGGGTGGGTTACTTACCTGAGCAAAAAGCTGTTTGAAATAATTGGCTATATGCTGACTTTGCTTGCTTAAGATTGCCAATGGAGTATCCGCTCCCATAGAACCGATGGGTTCCGTAGCTCGAACTGCCATATCGGCCAAAATAACTTTTAGTTCCTCAGAGGTATACCCATAAGCTTTTTGTTTTCTTAAAAGGATATTACCTGAAAGTTGTTCAACCTTAATTTCAGGAGCTGGTAAGTTACTTAATTTTACTCTATGCGCTAAAATCCAATCTTGATATGATTTATTAGCTGTAACGCCTTGCTTGATTTCTTCATCGAACAAAACCTTTTGCTGCTCGATATCTGCCATTAGCATTTTTCCGGGCTGCAATCTTCCTTTCTGAATCACATCATCGGAAGCTACAGGTAAAGCACCTGCTTCTGAAGAAACAATCAGACGACCGCTTTTGGTGATGCAAAATCTGGAAGGACGCAAACCATTTCTATCTAATGTGGCACCTACTTTTTTACCATCAGTAAAAATCAATGCTGCCGGACCATCCCATGGCTCCATAATGGAAGCATGATATTTATAAAATGCTTTCCGGTCTTTGTCCATCATGCTATTGTCTTGCCATGCTTCAGGCACTAGCATCATCAAAACATGCTCCAATGGACGACCATCCAATACTAACATTTCTACTATTCCATCCAGGTTAGCGGAATCTGAATGTTCCGGATTGGTGACCGGCAATAGTTTATTTAATTCATCTTGAGAGAATACCTTAGAATTGAAGTTGGCTTCCTTCGATTTCATTTTAGTCACATTACCTCTGATGGTGTTGATCTCTCCATTGTGCGCTATAAATCGAAAAGGCTGAGCTAATTTCCAGTTAGGGAAAGTGTTGGTAGAAAAACGAGAATGAATAATAGCAAAGGCAGATTTGAAACGCTCGTCTCTTAAGTCGTCAAAATATTCACGCAATTGATTGGTTCTCAACTGACCTTTGTAAATCACCGTATTGGTGGAAAGACTACAAACATAAAATGCTTTATTATTTCCTTGTACGTTATGACCAATAAAGTGTGTACTGTAATTTCTTAGTACAAATAATTTACGTTCTAATTCATCGATGGCCAAGTCTTTTTCAGCCTGAATAAAGACTTGCTCTATTAAAGGTTCAACGGGTTTAGCACCCGAGCCGGGTACTTTCTCATTAACGGGAATAGCTCTATAACCCAGTATTTTTAAGCCTAATTCTTGAGCATATTCATCAAGTACAGCTTTACATTCATCTGCTACTTTACTCATTTTAGGAAAGAAGAAAATACCTGTTCCTGCTGGCTTATTTTTTTCAAAAGAAATACCTGCGTCTTCAGATGTCCATTTAATGAAATGTTCATCTATTTGCAACATGATTCCGGCACCATCACCGGTTTGCTTATCAGCGCCAGTTCCGCCTCGATGCTCCATGTTTTCCAACATATCCAGCGCATCCTGAATCAGTTGGAATTCTTTATTTCCATTTATATTTACGATCGTGCCTATTCCGCAGGCATCATGTTCAAAAGCTGGGTTGTACAATGAATTTTTATGCATAAATTTGATAGTCAGTCAATTGTGAAGTATAATTTACTGATAATAACTAATCCAAAAAAGTAAATAATGTTGGAATTTAGTGTAGATACTTAGTGTCTAAATTACACTAACTAACTTTCATATGCAAATTAAAGTTCGCTGAAAATTTTAGAACTAGGGCATAAAAAAACAGCCCTATCGGTTTTGAGAGAGATAGGGCTGTTTTTGAGTATTGAAAAAAGTTTTATTTTTTTGGCATTAGTTTAACAATTTTGCCTGGACCTTCAACAGCAACATAAATATAACCGTCAGGGCTTTCGGCTACATGTCTCACTCTGCCTATGCCTTCTAACAATTTTTCTTCTTCCACATAGTTTCCTTCTCCATCCAAAACTACTCGGCATAAATATTGGAATTTAAGTGAGCCTAAAAGGATGTTATTTTTCCATGCAGGATAACGATCACTGGTCACAAAAGTCATTCCGCAAGGAGCAATAGAAGGATCCCAATAATGAATAGGCTGCATCATGCCTTCTTTTTTAGTTTCATCAGTAATGATGCTACCATCATAATCAATTCCGTAACTGATTTCAGGCCAGCCGTAATTTTTTCCTTTTTTCACTATGTTTATTTCATCTCCACCTTTAGGGCCATGCTCATGGGACCATAATTCACCAGTCTCAGGATGAAACTCCATGCCTTGCGGATTTCTATGGCCATAACTCCAAATACTTTTTTCTGCATCCGGGATTTTCACAAAAGGATTATCTTCGGGCACATCACCATTTTCATGTAGTCTGTGTACTTTTCCATAAGGATTTCCTACAGATTGTGCATTATCCATTTCGCCTCTTTCGCCTATACTGAAGAAAACATAACCGTCTTTAAAATCAATACGAGAACCAAAGTGGACTCCTGATTTAGTTTTTGGGAAAGATTCGTAAATCAGTTCTTTATCAGTTAGGTTATCTCCATTTAATTTCGCTCTCATAATGGCAGTACTGCCGCCACCATCGCCCGGTTTAGAGAAACTGAAATAAATCCATCCATTATTTTCATAATCAGGGTGTAGCTGTATATCGAGTAAACCTCCCTGGTTTTTATCATAAACTTCAGGAACACCATTTAACTTTTTGCCTGAAAATTTATCATTTTCAATGACTGAAATTTCACCGCTCCTTTCGGTTACCAGCATTCTTCCATCAGGCAACCAAGTCATGCCCCAGGGGTTATTCAAATTCTCTGCTATAGTGACTACTTCAAAATCTACTGGCAATTTTTCTTTATCAGGTTCAGCCTGGCAAGATATGACTACCAAAAAGCTGAAAATAAATGTGGATATAATGATCGGATTCTTCATAGTTAATGATTTTTGATTCATGTTATTATACCGAATTGAAGAAATATTGTTGGCTAGGTAGAGTTTAGAATTCAGGATAAATAAAAATATACTAAGGTTAAGGCGAAAATTATTACGCCCTTTCAGGGCTTGGTTGAATCTTAAATTTTTTAGCGCAGGGTTTCACTCCACGCTAAAATATGTCATCCCTTCGGGACTTGTCTTATCCAATTAAATACTAAATGTTTCTTAAATTCAAATTATGGGAATTTGTAGAACTGGGGCATTTTGACTTGTAGGCCTGAAAGGCCGTCATATTCTAACACAGGGTGAAGCCCTGTGTGATAAAATAAAAAAAACTAGCCTCAAAGCCCTGAAAGGGCGAAATACCTTAAAAATGAATCTTTCTGCCTTTCAGAACTTAGAAACTTAGCTGCTGCAGTTATTAAATTACTTCGCAGATTGATATTTATCACCCATTATAAATACTCTCAATCTCTTTTTGATAATTGCTTTCAATAATCTTTCTTTTTAAGCTCAACTTAGCGGTCAGTTCATGATTCTCAACTGTCCATGCTTTTGGCAGTAAAACAGTCTTTTTGATTCTTTCATATTGAGCAAATTGTTCATTGGCTTTATCAATTTCTTTCTGAAATTTATCAATGATATTTTGCTGTTTTACCATTTCTGCATCTGAGGAATAGGCTATTCCTTTATGGTGGCACCATTCTTTCAAGGCCTCAAAATTAGG
The DNA here is from genome assembly GCF_024636815.1 of Marivirga sp. Lineage (GTDB taxonomy): Bacteria > Bacteroidota > Bacteroidia > Cytophagales > Cyclobacteriaceae > Marivirga. Next base: position 44,003 of record NZ_JAGXGF010000062.1, on the reverse strand, counting down.
CACGATTAAAGCACCCGGGAATTTTTGCCCATCACCAACAACCATGGCCATTTCAATCATTGTAGATTCTTTTAGCTTGTTTTCGATATATTGAGGAGCAACATACTTTCCACCGGATGTTTTGAACATCTCTTTTTTACGGTCAGTGATTTTTAAGAATTTCCCATTAATTATTTCTCCTATATCACCGGTATGGAACCAACCATCTTTATCTATTACTTCATCTGTCTTTTCAGGCTGATTGTAATAGCCTTTCATAATATTAGGTCCTTTTGCCAAGACCTCGCCATCCTCTGCTATTTTAATTTCCACTCCTGGTAAAGCTGGACCAACGGTTCCGATCAACATATCTTCTTTATTAAATCTATTAAAAGCAATACCAGGAGAAGTTTCTGTTAATCCGTAAGCTTCTAAAACAGGTATTTGCGCTGACCAGAAAATTGTAGCCAGTCTAGGTTGAAGAGCAGCACCACCTGAAGCGATCAATTTAATGTTTCCACCTACTGCTTCTCTCCATTTACTAAAGATGAGCTTATTGGCTAATTTCAATTGAAAGTTATACCATGCACCCTGATCTTTATTCCGGTCATATTTATGGCCTAAGTTTAAAGCCCAGAAAAATAATGATTTTTTAATCCCGGAAAGCTCCATTCCTTTGGCTACGATTTTATCATAGATTTTTTCGAGAAGTCTCGGTACTGTGGTAAACATATCGGGTTGAACCTCTTTCAGGTTATCACCAATTTTTTCAAGGCTCTCAGCATAATAAACTGAAACACCCCTATATATATAAAAGTAAACACTGGTTCTTTCAAAAATATGGCAAAGCGGTAGAAAGCTTAAAGATTTTCTCAGACCATCTACATCCAAATTTTCATTTACAGCTTTTGCGTTGCTCAATACGTTTTTATGCGTCAACATCACACCTTTTGGATTGCCTGTGGTGCCGGAAGTATAAATCAAGGTCACTAAATCCTCCGGATCTACAGCATCTCGGTAAGGCTGCAAATCTGTTTCATCTTTTTCACCACTCTCTTTTAATTCAGTCCATTGCGGAATTCCATCCAGCTTATCGAAAGAGTAAATATTTTTAATAAAGGGAAGACCTTCTGAGGCTTTCCTTACTTTATCATAAAGCTCCTGTTCTTCAGCAAAAACATATTTTAAGCCTGAATCCTCAAAAATAAATTTATAGTCTTTAGGCGTTATAGTAGGATACATGGGTACGCTCACTGCACCAATTTGCTGAAGTGCCAGGTCAATAAAATTCCATTCTGGTCGATTGGAAGATACTATGCCTACTTTATCATTTTTAGCCAATCCCAATTTAAGAAAACCGCGAGAAATAGCATTTACGATATTGATGACATCATCAGTACTGTAATTTTTCCAGACCCCATCATATTTATATGAAAAGGCATCATTAAGTGGATTATTTGCTTTTTGATAGCTCAATAAATCAAATAGTCGAGTAAGTTCCATGGTAGTGATATTTAATTTGTCATTAATATAAATGAAAAAAGAGCTAATGTCACTCTAACAAAAGGAAAATTTTGTTTTTGATATAAAATTAATACAAACCTTACAGCATAAAGGAAGTTATCAATACGTTTTGATATAAATTGATTATAATTCAATATATTTGGTAACATCAAAATGTAATAACAATGTTTGATTTCAAAAAAGCCAGTATCATTATTTTATTACTAGGTGCATTTTGTGTATTTGAAGTTTCAGCAAAAGAAAAAGAGGAGAAAGAAAAAGTTGAGGCTGAACCTGAAAAGAAAAAGTGTGAAAAAACTGATTCTTTAAATCAGTTTAAAGAGCGGGCAATTGTAAAGGACAGTCTTGAACAAAATAAGCAGAATACTCCGAGCTCTATGTCTTCAATGTCTTACAATATCCTATTCCAGGTAATTTACAGATATAGTTTTAAAGAAATATTTGATTCTCCAGCTGCCTCGGAGATCGTAACGAATTAAAATTTCAACTAAATCAAATTTAAAGGCAGTTAAAGAAAAGAGCCTTCGAAATTACTTTCGAAGGCTCTTTTCTTGATTTTAGAATCTAATGTCTTTTCTTAGAACTTTTCAATATCAGCAAAGAAGAAACTTCCTTCAATTTGCGCATTTTCGTCAGAATCAGACCCATGTACAGCATTTGCTTCTATAGAAGTAGCAAATATTTTTCTAATGGTTCCTTCTTCAGCATCTGCAGGATTAGTAGCTCCTATTAATTTTCTGAAATCTTCTACTGCATTGTCTTTTTCCAAGATCATAGCAACAATATTACCTCCAGACATATAAGCTACTAAGTCTTTAAAGAAAGGACGCTCCTTATGTACAGCATAAAACTGTCCTGCTCTTTCTTCGCTTAATTTGGTCATTTTCATTGATACAATTCGAAATCCACCTTCTTCAATCATTTTAGTAATTGCGCCTATGTTGTTTTCAGCCACTGCACCGGGCTTAATCATCGTAAATGTTCTGTTTCCAGCCATTGTGTTTAATTTATTATTTTGAATATTTAATGATGCAAATTTAAGGGATTAATCTGATATGAAATATTATATTTCCTTAAACTCATAATGAATTGCCTTTTTTAGCATAGGCTCAGCCCTTTAGGCGTTTGTTTTTCATGATTTTCTTGTCAACTTTGCAAATCAATTTAATCCCCACAGGGTTAATCTGATTCATGCAGGATATATTAAAACTAAAAGAGGTATTAGAAAAACCTCAAAATATTGTAATTACTACCCACCAAAAACCTGATGCCGATGCATTGGGCAGTAGCTTGGGAATTTATAATTACTTGATAAAGACTGGTCATAGTGTAACTGTGATTACGCCTACCGATTACCCGAAATTCTTAAAATGGATGAAAGGTAATGATATGGTTATGGTTTTTAACGAAAATGGAAACGAGGCAAAAGCAAAGAAATTGGTTGCAGAGGCGGATCTAATTTTCTGTTTAGATTTTTCTAATCTAAAAAGGATTAACGAATTAGGTGACGCAGTAGCGGCTTCCAAAGCTGATAAAGTTTTGATTGACCACCATCGCGATCCGGATGATTTTGCTGAATATGTCTATCATGACATGGAATCTGCTTCCACGGCTCAGTTGATATTTAAATTAATTAAGCTATTTGGAGATAAAGAACAAGTAGATAGTGACACAGCAGATTGTCTATATGCAGGTATCATGACAGATACCGGATCCTTCAAACATCCTAATACTACTCAGGAAGTTCACGAAATAGTGGCTGAATTAATCAGCTTAGGAGCAAATAATTCAGAAGTTTCCCGATTAATATACGATACTAACTCCTTAGATCGTTTGAAATTCTTAGGCTTTGCTTTGAGTGAACGACTTAGAGTATTTGAAAAAGAACATGCTGCATATTTTGCCATTTCAATGGAAGATTTGGAAAAATTTAATTCCAAAAATGGAGATACTGAAGGTTTAGTAAATTATGCTCTATCAGTAGAAGGAATTACAGTAGCTGCCCTTTTTACTGAAACGGAAGACGGTACTAAATTATCTTTAAGATCAATTGGCGATTTTGAAGTCAATGCTCTTGCGGGAGAATATTTTAAAGGTGGAGGACACAAAAATGCGGCAGGAGGTAAAGTTGAAAAGACCTTGGAGGAAACCGTTAATTTATTTGAAGGAATTATTAAAAAATACGCAACACAATTACAAAATAGAGAAAAAATAGAAGTTTATGAACAATTATAAAAGTTTAGTATTAGGATTACTTGCACTTAGCCTTTTTTGGGCATGTGACAGTGCAAAACAAGAAAAAACGGCAGACGGAGTTGAATATGTATTAATTGAGTCAAATGATGGTGAAGCTTTTGAAGAAGGCGATTTTGCTATTTATTCTTTAAAACTTGTGGACAGCAAAGATTCCGTAATGTTGGATAGTAAAGAAGTAGGGGAGTTACCTGTTCAAATCAATGATTCAATACTTTCAACCAGAGGCCCATTATTTTCAATTTTAAAAGAGTTGAAAATAGGAGATAGCATCAAAACAAAACTTACGGCTAGTCAAGTATTAACTGAAGGTTTCAGACAACCAGTTTCACCGGATAAGGATGAAGCAGAAAGATTAACTGTTTATGCTAAAGCGCTTCAAAAACTTGATACTGCTGGTTTCATGGAATGGCAACAGCAAAAGAGAGCTGAGGCTATGGAGAAAATGCAAAAAGATGCCGAAAAGCAAAAGGGAATTGATGATGAATTGATAAAAGATTTCCTTTCAGAAAACGGAATTGAGGCTAACAGAACGGAGTCTGGATTATTTTATATGATTACTGAAGAAACATCAGGTGAGAAGCCAGAAGCAGGAGATACTGTAAAAGTAAATTATGTAGGTAAATTATTAGATGGGACAGTATTTGACACATCTTATGAAGATTTGGCTAGAGAAGAAGGAGTTTATAACCCACAAAGAACATATGGGCCCATCGAAATTCCTATTGGAAAAGGAAGAGTAATTAGAGGATGGGATGAAGGTATTATGCTTTTAAATGAAGGAAGTGAAGCTACTTTGTATATTCCATCAGGATTAGGTTACGGAGCTCGTGGCTCAGGTGCAGCAGTACCGCCAAATTCAACCTTAATATTTGATGTTGAGCTAGTGGAGGTAAAATAATATGAAAAAAGTTATTTATTTGATGATGGCAGGACTAGTTACAGTCCTGTTTTCATCTTGTGACAATGATGAGTGTGAAAATCTTAGAGGGGAATGTCCTGAAGAGCAATTAGCTAAGGACGTACAAATTATAGAAGAATATCTAGAAGAAAATAACCTGACAGCTCAAAGAGACCTTTCATACGATTTATTTTACATTATAAAGGAAGAAGGAAATGGAGCTAAACCTGAAAACGGTCAGCAAGTTGAGGTTAATTATGTTGGTAAATTCCTCGATGGAAAGGTTTTCGATACTTCTATAGAATCTATAGCAAAAGAAGAAGAAATATATAGCGAATCAAGAACTTATCAACCATTTAGTTTTACCCTGGGTAAAGGTCAAGTTATTTTTGGTTGGGATGTTGGTATTAAATTATTAAATGAGGGTACAAAGGCTACTTTAATTCTTCCTTCTTATATGGCCTACGGACCTAGAGGTAATTCTTCAATACCACCGAATACCGTTCTACTTTTTGAAGTAGAACTATTGAGCGTCAATAATTAAAAACCATCAAGAATGATCAAATATCTTTTATCGATAAGTGTTTTACTTTTAGTTATCATTTCTTGTCAGTCAGAAATTCAGTGTGATCAACCACCAGAAGTTTCAGTAGATCAGACAAGACTGGAAAATCAGATTAATCAAATTGAAACTTACCTTGAATCTGAAGGAATTGAATATAATACACATTCCTCTGGAATTAGATATTCAGTGTTAGAATCAGGAGTTGGTAATTCTCCTAGTTTTTGTTCAGCCGTTATAATTGATTTTGAAGGTCGAATTATTAGTGAAAATGAAACCTTTGTTTCAGCAATTGAAGCTAATTATTCTTTAAGATCTAATCAGGTTGCGATAGGATTTAAGATAGCCATAACTGAAATGAATAGAGGAGCTGATTATAGAGTTTTCATTCCAGGTGAGTTATTGATCAATAAGGGGATTAGTGAAGTCTTGCCACGAAATATTCCTAATGGTGAAAATGTTGAGTTCCGAATAAGATTAAATAGTTATTGATTTCATGAAGCTTTGTTTTGCTACAAATAATGTCAATAAAATAAAGGAGGTAGCCCAACTTTTAGGAGACGATTTTCAATTGCTTAGCTTGAATGATATTGGATGCAATGAAGAGCTAAGAGAAGATCAAAGTACCCTTGAAGGCAATGCTCAGCAAAAGGCAGAGTATGTTTATGATCATTACAATATCAATTGTTTTGCGGATGATACGGGCATAGAAGTGGAAGCTTTAAATGGTGAGCCAGGGGTTTTTTCTGCACGATATGCTGGGCCTCAACGCTCCGATGAAAATAATATGGCACTTCTGTTGGAAAGATTGAGATCTTCCAGTAATAGAGCAGCTAGATTTAGAACCGTTATTTGTGCTTTCATTAATAATCAAAAACATTTTTTCGAAGGGATAGTAGAAGGGGAGATTGCCAAAGAACATAATGGAGATAAAGGTTTTGGTTATGATCCTATTTTTATACCGAGTAGCTATTCACAAACTTTTGCTCAAATGAGTCTGGAGGAAAAGAATAAAATATCTCACCGATCAATCGCAGTAAGAAAACTGGTCGATTTTTTACAAACAAATTCTTAAAAACAGTTTAAAACACTAGTTTTGCATTCATGATCAATCCATTCATTGTAGGCATCACAGGAGGAAGTGCATCAGGAAAAACGATGTTTCTGAAAAGTTTACTCAATCATTTCCCTAAAGATGAAATCTGCCTGGTTTCCCAAGATAATTATTACAAAGACCGTCATTTACAACCCAAGGATGAAAATGGGGTTGAAAACTTTGATACCCCTCAATCCATTGAGTTTGATGACTATACGCGTGATATTAAAATGCTGAAAGAAGGGAAGCCTGTAAGCAGAAAGGAATATACATTCAATAATCCGGATGTAGTGCCCAAGATGTTGGAATTCAAACCTTCCAAAATTATTGTGGTGGAAGGCTTATTTGTTTTCTATTTCCCTGAATTAATCAAGTTGCTGGATTTAAAGGTGTTCATTGATGCCAAAGACTATGTAAAGCTCAAAAGAAGAATTATGAGAGATAATTCTGAGCGTGGATATGATTTGGATGATGTATTATATCGCTATGAAAAACATGTGGCGCCTACTTACGAAAAATATATCGATCCCTTTAAATACGATGCCGATGTTATTATCCCAAATAATAATAAATTTGATAAAGGCTTAGAAGTTTTAGTATCTTACCTCAAAAATGTAAGCTCATGACCAATCGTTTTGCAGTAATCGGATTAGGACAGTTTGGAGAATCTATCGCTCGTACTTTAAGTGACAGTGGCGCAGAAGTGTTAGCCATTGATATTGACCTTGATAAAGTAGAAGCTATTAAGGATGATGTAGCCTATGCGGTTGCTCTGGATTCTACGGATGTTAAAGCTTTGAAAGCACAAAACATTCAGGATATGGATGCTATTGTGGTGGCGATTGGAGAGAACTTTGAAGGACTTTTATTGACTACTGTACTACTTTTAGAATTGGAAGTAGAACGAATTATTGCAAGAGCTGCCAATGCACAGCAACGCATGATTTTGGAGAAAATGGGGATAGAAGAAATCCTTTCACCTGAAGAAACTGTTGGGAAGACAGTAGCGGAAATGTTGCTCCATCCAAACATGAAATCCTTCCTTCCTTTGCCGGATGATTACGAGATTGTGGAAATTAATACCCCTTCTAGAGTTGTAGACCAGACTATTAGTGAAATAGGACTAAGAGAAAAATAAAACCTCAACTTGATTACAGTTAAAAGATTATATGACGAAAAAGTGGAAGGGCAATTACAACAAGTAGAGCATATCATAGGCGTACCCCGAGCCGACACTTTCCTTAAAGAAACCGATATCATGATTCTTCTGGGCAAATCAAAGGATGTGAATAAGTTTATTGAGGTGAATAAGTAGAAATTTCTTTATTTCCATTTGGTACTTAGAATATTAAATTTCCACCAATTTAAATCTGTGAGACTATCCCCTTGAGGGGATCATAGGGGTGTTATGTCTGTCAATTTAGCAGAAGGAGAGCTGTTATAAAGCATAAAAAAGAAAATAATACAAGAGTTTTTAAAAGATTTTCCAAAGCTTAGAACTTCGGAAAAGATACTTTCAAAGGATTTACCCCCCCCTATTTGAATACAAACGTTCTTTAATTTCTAAGAGTTCGCTTTTCAATGATTTCATCCCCTTGTAAAGCTCGGGTATTTCAATTTCATCTTTTTCAATTGATTGATCTGAATGAGATGACTGAAGCAATTCAATGTAATTTATTCTCAGTATTTGACAGATTTCTAATAAGTCATTTAGCAAAATATCAGATTTACCATTTTCAATTCTATTGAATTTACTTTGGCTTGTTCCTATGCTGTCAGCTATAAATTGTTGGCTATAGCCTTTTTTGAGGCGTATTTTTCGGATGTGATCTCCAATGGACATGACTTTAAGGTTTTGGTTCTAATTATTCAAATATAAATAATGTTATTTGAATATGAATAAAACGCGTAATATTTTTTTAGTTATTTGTGTATGTTTAACTAATAAATCTTAATTTTATGAAAAAGTTTAATTTCAAATTGAAAAATGTACTGTTAACGGGTATGTTAACAGTATTACTAAGTGTGGGCCTTATCCACGGTGCTAGTGCTAAAATGTTTGGTTCTGAAACAACTTGCACGCCATCCGGATTTGGTTATGATTGGTGTTGCACTACTTCTTACTTTTTCTGGATTCCCTCTACTTCTTGTGATGCTGAAGCACCTTCACAATCTGTTTATTAGAAATATTACAAAAATACAATTTAAAACAAAAGGAGGATTAATGTTCTCCTTTTTAATATTTAGAATAAAATGAACAAACTTCTCTTGGCCTTGCTATTTGTATTCAACTTTCAAGTTGTAGGACAAAATTTTAATCAGAAGCTTTTATATGATTCGATAAATAAAAGTACTATTCCATTTGCGATTATTTCAGAGCCTCCATTTAATAAAGGATTTTATGCGGATTCCGTAGGCTATTTCAGTATTAACTCACAGGTAGACAGTATTATGATTTCATGTGCAGGTTATGGAGTTTCTAAAATACAACTAAGTTTGATAAACGATACTATATTTCTAGATCCATCCAAGAAGATGCTTGAAGAGGTTACTGTTTACGCAAATAATTACAGTAGAGATAAAACAAGAACAATAGGATTTACAAAAAGGAGTAGGATTTCAGTTCAGATTCCTAATGGATGGGAATTGGCAACTTTAATAAAACCAGATAATAATGATTTAACAGGCTTGGTTGACAAGGTTATTTTGAAAATTAGAAATGCAAATGAGAGTCCACTTTTTAGAATTCATTTTTATTATAATAATAGAGGAAAACCTGGTTCGGAGTTCTCTTTTTCTAATAAGATAATCAAGGCTGATAATGGATTAAATAAAAATGTAATTATTAATGATTTTATTTCGTACAATATTGAAATACCAAAAGACGGAATTTTTGTTTCCTTTGAAAGTATAAAAATTGATAATTCAGTAAAGCCTGAATTTTACCTCACGAATAAATATGATCAAGAGAAGACGTTTTGCAGAAGTAAATTGGATTATGACCAATGGATTTCGCTTTATGATTCAGGTTTAACCAGATTATTATCAAAAACTAAAAATCTAAATTTATGTGTGGCTTTAGAGGCTTTATATAATTAGAATTTCATAAGATATTAGAAATCATCCAGAATACCACATTTGTAAAACTTCTACTCCTTATCGTTTCCTTTGGCATCTTTTTGTTCAATTCGACCTACGGTATTATATCCGTAATAGTGATGCAAGGAACCATACTTTTGCTAGAGTACAGAAAGAGAAAACTCAAAGAGTGATTCTTTAACGGCCTTGAGCTCGAAAAATATCTTGTTCTTTTAGTTGAATTAAATTTAATTTGTAGATTGGCTTCAACCTTAAAATTTACAGACCCACAATATGAGAGTTTTATTCCTCGCATTGCTGCTTTTATTTCTTAACTCCACAATGTTAAAATCTCAGGAAGGAAAACAGCTTTCCCAACAAATCAGTGGAACCCTATTTTCCGAAGCAGATTCAACTACCATTCCTTTTGCCAATATCCACATAAAAGGCACAACCCTCGGTACCCATTCGAATGAAGAAGGTCTATTTAGCTTTAAATTTCAAATGAGAGATACTGACGATACAGTGGTTAACTCCTCGATTGGATATGAAGACTTAGAACTATTGGTGTCCAATTTAATAAGCCAAGAATCAGATTATTATTTAATTCCAGAAAAAGGGATGCTAAAGGAGGTACTAGTGAAGCCAACTAATGATACACTTAGTGCGATTGTTGGCAGAGCTATTAAGAGAATACCGTTTAATTATCCTCGAAGGGCATTTCTCCTGAAAGGTTTTTACAGAGAAATGGTAGTTAAGAATAAGAATTATGTAAGGTTATTAGAGGCAGCTGTTTCAGTACAGGATAATGGGTTTGATGTCCCGTACAGCCGGTTAAAAATACGCTTGGATGAATTAAAAAAGAGCGAAGATTATATAGATTATAGTTTCTATAAAGAGATTTACAAGCTACTTTTCGGAGGTGATGAAAACAACTTATATAAATCTTTTGAATTTGACTTTATTCGAGCTTACAATAGCGAGGATAAGTATAGGTTTTTAGTTGGAATATATAATCGATTCGATTTTGAACTAGATTCAGTTATCCAATCTAATAATGAGCTAATTTATGTTTTAAATTTTTACTCCCCTACTTTCCATATTGGTGGACTTCAAACCTCAGGGAAAACGTATATCAATGCAAATGATTTTGGAATTGTAAAATTAGAATATAATCACTACTTTATTCCTGTAGAAGATTCTGATGAAATCCGATTCAAAAATCAGGAGGATCTTTTTTTAAATAATATTTATAGGCAATCAGTTGTAACATATCGAAAGATTGGCAGAAAGTATTACTTAAGCTACATTAAGTGGAAGAAGCCTGTAAAAGGTGCTTGGCAAACAGAAACAGAAGACGGGGAATCAGCCGTTCAGTTTTATGATGCCGCTTTTTATGTAACGGATGTAAAAACAAGAAGAAGGGATTTTAGAAGGATTAGGAATAAGGAAACCATAGCCATAGACCAAGATTTATTCAAAGTTAAAAAACCATATAATGAAGACTTTTGGAATAATTTTAATTCGGTAATCATTGATCCAAAACTCGAAAAAGCTAAAGCAGATATTGAACAACTTGATGCTAATTGAGTGGTAGTTTATAGCATGAATCTTTTAACGCCTAATATTTTTTTTGCCACCAATCAAATCTCCTTAAATTTCCATTCTCATTTCTTTTTTTCCTAAATTGCTTCTACCTAAATTTTTTAAATAATGAAACAAAAAGTAGCCTTAGTTTTAGGCAGTGGTGGTGCCAGAGGAGTTGCCCATATTGGTGTAATTGAAGCACTGGAAGAAAATGGCTTTGAAATCTCATCTATTTCAGGCTCCAGTATGGGGGCAGTCATAGGCGGATTGTATGCTGCCGGGAAGATGCAAGAATATAAAGAATGGGTTACCCATTTTGATAAAATTGATGTTTTTAAACTATTGGATTTCACCCTAAGTTTCCAGGGTGTAGTTCGGGGTGAAAAAGTATTTAAGGAAATGCGAAAGCTTCTCGGGGAATTTAATATTGAAGACTTTCATATACCATTTACAGCTGTGGCCTCAAATATTAGAACGCAAAGAGAGGTGCTTTTCTCAGAAGGAAATTTGATAGATGCCTTGCGCGCTTCCTGTGCAATACCAACCGTAATGACGCCCGTATATCATGATAATGAAGAAATCGTTGATGGTGGAGTATTAAACCCTATTCCTTTAAATAGGGTAAAAAGAACTAAAGGAGATATTTTAATTGCAGTGGATGTCAATGCTACTATCCCTTTTGAAAAGAAAGTAGCAGTAACAGCCGAAGAATTGCAACAAGACGAAAAAAATAAGCAGTTTTTGGAAGACTTTACCAATCGAATTAAAAATCTTTTTCCTTCTAACAATCAAAAGGAAGCCAATGCTATTCCCAAAAAACTAGGTTATTTTGATTTACTGAATAGGTCTATTGATTTAATGCAGGAGAAAATGACCAATTTACAGATGGAGATCATCAAGCCGGATATGTTGATTCAGATTTCCAGAAATTCATGCGGAACCTTTGAATTTTATAAAAGCAATGAGCTGGTAGAATTAGGCAAAACAGCATTTGAAAAATCTTATAGCCAATATAGAAATGGATTGGAAACAACTGAATAGTGAGCTGGGCAATGTCGACCTCTACTGGCTTGATTTCATACTAAAAGGATATTTAGCAGATAATGCCAAAATATTGGATGCAGGCTGTGGGGAAGGAAGAAATATAACCTATTGCTTGAAGAATGGCATGGATATATTCGGTATTGACCAAAACCCCGATGCAATAAATTTTCTAAAGCTAATAGCCAAGCAATATAAATTGACGGATATTGATGCCCGCTTCCAAATTATGAAGTTGGATAAGATCCTTTTCCCCAATTTCACTTTTGATGTGATTATTTGCAGTGCTGTTTTGCATTTTGCAAAAAGCAGGGAGCATTTTGATAATATGATGAGGGAACTTGCTCGACTGTTAAAGCCAAATGGCAAAATCTTTATTCGAACTATGACCGACCGATACCTTCCTGAAAACATAATAGAAATTGAAGAAGGGATTATTCAATTTCCACATGGACAAACACGCTTTATTACCAATGTTGATGCTTTTGCTGCAGATTTAAAGAAGCTTAATTTAAAATTGATTGAGCCTTACAAAGAAGTTGTAGTTGAAAATAAGCATACTATGGGTACTTTTATGCTTGCAAAGTATTAATAAAATAGCCCTAATTTTATTACATCTATTTAAAATCATTATAGAAGCCCAATTTCTGTTTAGTCATTATCAAAGATTAATAAGATTACAAAACCTAGGTAAACAATACATCTTCAAGAATAGATTACATCTTGGCTAATTAAAGAAATTTCGAAAAATAAGTATATTTACTGCTTATCAGTATGAAAAAATATTTATTTCGAAATATTATATTGGGTGAGGGGACTCGCATAAAATCTGAAGGAGATTACCGTAAAGCTTTATTAGTAGGGGCCTGTTGTATTATACTAACTTTTATAAGTTCGGTAAATGGCTTGTTAAACGTCTTTTTGTGGGACTCTTCTTTAACTCCATCTTTTATGGTGGGGATCCTTGGTGGTGTATTTGCATTTTTATTAAATCGTTTTGGTAAGTATGAATTAGCGAAACATAGCTTATTGCTTATCGCCATATTTTTTGTTTTTATTTTCATGTCCAATGAAGGGAAATATTATGGATCTCAGTTATATCTTTTTCCCATTCTAGTAGCATCGATTACTCTATTTGGCTATAAAAATGTAAAAATATGGTTGTTCTACGGCTTTATTGCTTTTGCTTGTTTTGTCATAAGTGAATTTACTGCTTATAAAATCGTTTCGGTTGATACTATCAATGAAGCCAAGGAAGATAAAATTTACTTTCTAAATTATTTTTTCACTTTTGTGGGTCTTATTGTAGTGATTTATTTCCAGGTGAAGTTGCAATATAAATCTGAACAGAAAATTTTAGAGCAAGATCGAAAATTAAAGGAAAGTGAAGAAAGATTTAGATTGGCAGTTGAGGGCACCAATGCTGGAATATGGGATTGGGAAAACATCAATAAGGATCAGCAATGGTGGTCTCCAAAATTGTATGAGTTATTGGGCTACAAGCCGACAGAATTTTCTCCAGATCAACATAGTTTTAAAAATTTATTAGCTGAAAAATCAGACTATCCTCGATTGGTAAGTGATTTTAAGCGTCATCTTCAAAATAAGGAGCCGTTCTCAGTTGAATATAAATTAAAATGTAAAGATGGAAGTTATCGTTGGTTTCAGGGGTCTGGTCAGGCCAAATGGTCTCAGGATGAAAAACCTGTAAGAATGGTAGGCTCTTTAGTAGACATCACTGATAAGAAAGTAAAAGAAGAAGAGATAAAAGAGAAAAATCAGCTATTAGAACAAACCAATGCAGAACTTGATCGATTTGTTTATAGTGTTTCCCATGATTTGCGAGCACCTTTAAATTCTATACAAGGTCTAATTAATATAGGCGATACCACAGAAGATAGTCAGGAGCTCAAGCAATTGCTCGGAATGATGAAAAATAGAGTTAAAAAGCTTTATACGTTTATTGATGAAATCATCAGTTTTGCCAGAAATACTCGCACAGAGATTATTAACGGACCTGTGAACCTTCGTGATTTGGTGAAGGAAATCTTTGAAAATACACAATATCGTGAGCTCTCAGCTGATATAGATTTTAGAATGAGAATTGAAGAGGATACAATACTAGATACTGATAAAGGTAGATTGGGGATTATACTAAATAATTTAGTGGATAATGCCATTAAATACCACCGTCATGTTCATCCCGGTAAATATGTGGCAGTTCAAACAGAAGATTTAGAGGAAGAAATTGTAATAAAAGTTATCGATAATGGACAAGGGATTCCAAATGAGGTTCAATCAAAAATATTTGATATGTTTTTCCGAGCATCTGAAAATTCCAAAGGTTCAGGTTTAGGATTATATATTGTAAAAGATATGGTAGAAAGATTGGGAGGAAGGATAACTCTCGAATCCGAAAAAGGTGAAGGCACAACTTTTAGGATAAAATTACCTAAATCTTAAAATTTCAAACAATCATTTCCAATCCATCATGAGAATTCGTAGAATTTATTAACATAAATTATTGTCATATCTCTGAATGTCAAATAGGTATAAAATTTTCTCATGTAATTGCCTAATAGGCTCTATTTAATTTATCTTTGCGGCATGGCAAAGAAAGAACAAACTCCCGAAAACACACTTTTTAGAGATATAATTGCTCACGCGAAAGAATATGGTTTTGTATTTCCTTCAAGCGAAATTTATGAAGGTTTGCAGGCTGTATATGACTATGGTCCGTACGGAGCAGAATTAAAGAAAAATATAAAGGAGCTATGGTGGAATACCATGACTCGCTTCAATGATGATATTGTGGGTTTAGACTCTGCAATTTTCATGCATTCTGATACTTGGAAAGCTTCTGGTCACATTGAAAGTTTCAATGACCCGATGATTGACAATAAGGATTCCAAGAAGAGATACAGAGCAGATGTATTATTAGAGGAAAAAGCTGCAGAATATGAAAATGCTGGTGATCAGGAAAAGGCAGATGCATTATTGAAAAAAGCAGGTCAGTTATTGCAAGCGGAAGATTTAGATGCGGTTAGAGAATTGATTATTGCTGAGGGAATAAATTGTCCGATTTCAGGCACAGCTAACTGGACTGAGGTTCGTCAGTTTAATTTAATGTTTTCCACTCATATTGGTAGTGTGTCCGATGGTTCTGGTAAAATTTATTTAAGACCAGAAACTGCTCAGGGTATTTTTGTTAATTTCTTAAATGTTCAAAAAACTGCCAGAATGAAAGTGCCCTTTGGGATTGCTCAAATTGGTAAGGCTTTCAGAAATGAAATTGTAGCCCGTCAGTTTATATTCAGGATGAGAGAATTTGAGCAGATGGAGATGCAATTTTTCGTGCGCCCTGGAGAAGAAATGGGATGGTATGAGAAGTGGAGAGATATGCGCTTAAAATGGCATAAAGCTATTGGTATAGCAGATGAAGATTTGCGTCTACATGAGCATGAGAAACTTGCCCATTATGCAAATGCAGCGGTTGATGTAGAATATAAATTTCCATTTGGATTTAAAGAAGTGGAAGGAATCCACAGTCGTACGGACTTTGATTTAAAAAGCCATCAAGAAGTATCCAAAAAGAAATTACAGTATTTCGATCCGGAAGTGGGTAAAAACTATATCCCATATGTAGTCGAAACTTCGGTTGGTTGCGATCGATTGTTTTTAATGCTGTTTTGTAGTGCTTTCAAAAATGAAGAAGTAGGAGAAGGGGATAATGTTAAGACTAGAACTTATTTGAAATTACATCCAGCTTTAGCACCAGTTAAAGCGGCTATTTTGCCTTTAACTAAAAAAGACGGCTTGCCTGAAAAAGGAAAAGAAATATACAAATCCTTAAAAGGAGCTTTCAATGTGGTTTATGAAGAAGCAGCTTCCATAGGTAAACGATATACTCGTCAGGATTTAATTGGAACACCTTTCTGTATTGCTGTGGATCATCAGACTTTAGAAGATGATACTGTGACTATAAGACACAGGGATAGTACTGAGCAAGAAAGAATGCCTATAAACGAAATAGAATCATATGTTATGAAAGCAACATCTTTCAATAGAGTTTATGAGCAGTTATAAACAATCTCTAGGCGTATAGATTTTGTCTATAATCATATGTAAACAATCAATTTAATTAATCGTAACCTATTTGTACTTTTGTGGTTCAGTTAAATATAAGATATTAAACGAATTTGAAAATGATAGAATTAGCAGAAGATAATTTACAAGAAATAGTTGAAGGAAATGAATTAGTAATGGTGCAATATGGTGCCACATGGTGTGGAAATTGTAAAATCACCAAACCAAAATTCAAAAGATTGGCAGGGGAGAATGAGAACATAAAATTTGTTTATGTGGATGCAGAGAAATTGCCAAATTCAAGATCATTGGCTGAGGTTAAAAATTTACCAACTTTTGCAGGATTTAAAAATGGGAAATTAGTGAATTCAATTTCAGGAAATAAACCAAGCATTATAACAGATTTATTAGATGAGGTTACCAATAATTAAACACATAGTAGAGTTCGTGGAGAAAAATGATGAGGATTATGTGGTAGAAAGCATTGATCTACTCGAAGATTTAATTGAAGCGAAAGGAATAAAAGATGAAGAGCTTGAGGTAATAGGGGAATTATTATCTAATTTCTCAGGTGCATTAGAAGTACATAGAGATATAAGGTCAGGTACAGATAAAAAGGAAGCTTTGAATGGGTTTATGAAACGAGTAATGGGCTCTATTGATAGCTAAGTAGCTAAATTTTTAAAATATGTAAAGCACAGTTTCGAAAGATACTGTGCTTTTTTTATTCCCGACAAAATAATGTTATATATAATATGAATAATTATACTTTATAGCGATTTTATTCAATATTTCAACATTCGTTCTTTTATAAATTTAATATTATCGATAAAAGTATATGTTTTACAGAAAATTACTTCTTAATTTAAATTGGTTTAAGTACTTTTCTAATTGGACACTAAATAGATACTATGAAAAAGCTATTATTCAATTCAGTATTGATGATTCTCTTGATATTCATGGGGTTAAAATCACATGCACAATTTTCAGGCGATACTTTTGCCAAAGCCAAGCAAAGCAAAACAGCCAATTTAACCTATGTATATTCTGAAGCACCAGGTTTTGCTGCCAACATTGGAGGAGAAGTTACTGGAGTTTGTGCAGACATAATGAGTGACTTTGAATTTTTCCTTTTAGATAAATATGGAATTACAGTCAACTCCACAATGGAAAAGCAACACGCCAATAATTTTACCGATTATTTGCAAGCAGTTAAAAAGTCATCTAATGGTGTGTTTGGCTTAAGCAACACTACCATTACATCGAAAAGAGAACAAGAATACAATTTCAGCCCACCTTACATTACAAATATAGCCATGTTGCTAACTAATAAATCTGTTCCAACATTAAATGATATCTCAAATATTTCTGAGTTATTTGCAGGTAAAACAGCAATTACAATAAAGGGCACTACTAATGAGGAGCAGATTATGAAAATTAAAAACAAGCACTTCCCTTCATTACAAATTGAGTATGTTAATTATTTTGATGAGGGAATGGTAATGATTAGTAGAGACGAAAATTATTTCATCAATATCGATTTCACTTATTATTTAGATGCTATTCAGTCAAATAAGCCGATTAAAAGACATCCTGCTGGTGATCAAACCGCTGAAGAGTTTGGGATTTTAATGCCTAAAAATAGTGATTGGGTAAAGCCTTTTAACGAATTCCTAACAGAATCTTATAGAAATAGTCCTAGCTACAGAAAAATTATTGCAAAGCACTTGGGGCCAAATGCCTTGAGACTATTAGATTCTGTGGCGGAAGGTAATTAATAGTAAATAAACAGTATTATTTTGATAAAGTAAAAAGCCTCCTGCTTTTCGGCACGGAGGCTTTTACTTACCAAAACATCAACCATTCACTATGAATTAAACTATACCTACCTAATCCTAAATACTAGGATTTAGTTCCTTTACTTTAATAAATATTTTTTGCGAATTGATTTCCATAATCAAATCTGCATTTCTCATCGCCACAGGATCGATATTTTCTTTTTGAAAGCTGTGTAAAAGGCTCCCTTCAATGCTATATATCAATACATCAGGTTCTTTTTCTAAATCGCTAATAAAAAAGAATGGCTTTTCCATTTCAGCCTTTATTTCCTTGGTTAATTTTTCATCATTGGACACTTTCTCTTCATTTGCATATACGTTACCGAATGCAAAAATCATTGCTAAAATTATCACTACCCTTTTCATAATATTTTGTTTTAGGTTCTTATATAGGGTTGACGCGAAATATTGTTGGAAAGTTGCTCCTATTTATTAGTAAATAATTTGGTACATGTACTTTATATGTAATAAATATATATAAAATGAATTATTCTGTAAAATTTAGAAAATATTGGCAATTATTTACCTGGCGCTAGAATATTTTGTTTTTAGATAAAGAGATGGATTAAAAACAGCTTTTATTCCTTGTCGGATTGTATTTTATTCTAAATAGAAAACCCCATATTTTCAGGAAGCATAGATAATATAAAAAATTGATAATCAATAAGTTAAACAAGTGTTTCAGATTGATTAATTCTCTATTAAATGGATGGAATTGAACTTAATAAAGCTTGGCTAAAAATATTCTTGTTTTAGGTTATTTAAACATATATTTTTTTCGATTTCCTGCCTCTTATTTAGGACCTTTTCAAGAGATTTTAATCTTTAGTTTTTTGAAGAGATGCCATTTCTAAAATTCGTAAACATATGTAAGAATAAGTAAATGATAGTACTTAATTTTTCTCCTTTTTATACATAAAACTTAATAGATTTATCGGAGTTAATAAAGAGTCTACTTTTAATAAAATTCACTTATATGGATAAGCCCAATTCGTTTAAAATTCCCAATACAAATAAAAAAAGAATAGTTATAATTGGAGGAGGCTTTGCTGGTATCACAATGGCTAAAAAGTTTGCTGGTCAGGATGTTCAAGTGGTATTGCTTGATAGGCATAATTATCACACTTTTCAGCCATTACTCTACCAAGTGGCTACAGCAGGTCTTGAACCTGATTCAATTGCTGGGCCTTTAAGGAAATTGCTGGAAAACCATAAGAATATTTATTTTCGAATGGCTACGGTCTCTCAGATTGATCAAAAGGAAAGTAGAGTTATCAGTAATGTTGGAGAATTAACTTTTGATTATCTTATAATAGCAGCTGGTTCTAAAACCAATTTTTTTGGGCAAAATGAGAAATTCGAAAAAGCATTTCCACTCAAGCAGATTCCTCAGGCATTAGATTTCAGAAGTCATATTTTGCAAAATTTTGAAGAAGCGGTTTTAAGCTCCGATGAAGAAAAGATAGAGCGTTTAATGAATATCGTAATCGTAGGTGGTGGCCCTACCGGAGTGGAGTTGGCTGGTGCTTTAGGAGAACTTAAAAAACATGTATTGCCAAATGATTATCCTGATTTAGATTTCAATAACTTTAATATTTACTTAGTGGAAGGAATGGACAGACTTTTAGGGGGGATGTCTGAATTTGCTGATAAGAAAGCACAACAATACCTCAAGAAATTTGAAGTAAAGGTGAAGCTTAACACAATGGTGGATAGCTATGACGGTGAAAAAGTAGTTTTTAGTAATGATGAATCAATCCCTGCAGCTACTTTGCTTTGGGGTGCCGGAGTAATGGGTAATGTGATTGAAGGTCTTTCTGAAGAAAGCGTGAAAAACAGTAGATATAAAGTGAATCATTTTAATTTAGTGGAAGGCACTCAAAATATTTATGCAGTTGGGGATATTGCGCTTATGGAAACAGAAGACTTTCCAAAAGGACATCCAATGCTGGCACCCGTGGCAATGCAACAAGGTGAGAGACTGGCAAAAAATATCTTAGCTTCCATGAAAGGGAAAGAACAAAAGCCATTTAAATACTTAGATAAAGGAAGCATGGCTACAGTTGGGCGTAATAAGGCTGTTGTTGATTTACCTAAAAACCTTCATTTTGGTGGGTTTTTCGCCTGGTTTATTTGGATGTTTGTACACTTGATATCTATAGTAGGTTTTAGGAATAAAATTGTAATTCTCAGTAACTGGATTTGGAACTATTTTACCTATGATAAAGGGACACGTTTAATTATTCGACCATACGTACCAAAAGTAAAGCGCCAAAAAGATAAAACATAAATGTCACGCGATTTGACAGGCGGTTTTATAAATCTGGAAAAAGAGGCTTATTTTGTGAAGACTAAAAAAGGAATCATCCATTTTTTGAGCTAGATAGGAAATGAATAAAAAAGTACTGTATTGGACGCTTCAAATTCTAGGTTGGACAGCTTATGGCTTGTTGAATATTTACTTGGCGTATCTGGGAGAAAGACTTTCTACTGAGCAGGCTATTGGTCAGCTTATTTTAGTGCCTTTTTATATTACCATAACTCATCTCTACAGAAATTTTATTATCAGAAATGGCTGGCTGAAAATCATTATCCAGAAACTGGTAGTAAGGGTAGTTATCGCCTGTCTAATTTTAAGTATTATCAACTATGCCTTTCTATTTGGAATTTCCTCAATATTAGGGTTGCTTGATCCGGCTTTCGATCTCAATCCAATTGTGATATTCTTGAGCATTCTAGCCAATCTAATTTTGTATTTCCTCTGGTCTTTGGTCTATTTCATGTATCACTACGTGGAAAATTACAATCGCTCCCTCAAGTTTGATGCAGCTATGAATGAGATTGAACTCAATAATTTGAAATCACAGCTAAATCCTCATTTTATATTCAATGCTTTGAACAGTGTGAGGGCATTGGTTGATGAAGATCCTGTAAAGGCGAAGAATTCTATTACGCAATTGTCCAATATTCTCAGGAACTCATTAATTCTGGATAAAAAAAGATTGATTAACTTTAATGATGAATTAAATACGGTGATCGACTTTTTAGCACTAGAAAAGATCAGATATGAAGAGAGGTTGACCACTGAGTTCGTGATTCATCCAGATTCTTATAAATATCAAGTCCCGCCTTTAATGATTCAAACTTTGGTAGAGAATGGAATCAAACATGGTATTTCAAACTTAACTTATGGAGGTAAGCTATCCATTGAAACGCAAGTGGATGATAAAAAAAAATTAAATATCTTTATCAGGAATTCTGGAAATTTTAAGTTGGATAAAAGACGGAAAAGCAAAGGCTTTGGGATAGAAAATACAAAACAGAGATTAAAATTAATCTTTGATAAAGAAGCTTCGTTTAGTATCAAAAATGAAAAAGAAGGAACGGTTTTAACCACATTAAAAATTCCGCAAATCAGTTATTGAAAATTTTAATTTATAAATATGAAGGTATTAATTATTGATGATGAAAGATTGGCTCGCAAAGAATTAAGTAATTTATTAGCTGAATATAAAGATATTGAAATATTAGGTGAGGCAGCTAATGCTGATGAAGCGGAAGAAATGATTGATAAGCTAAATCCTGACATGATATTTTTAGATATTCAGATGCCGGGCAGAACAGGCTTTGAATTATTAGAAACCTTAGAAAAAACACCTAAGGTTATATTTACCACTGCTTATGATGAATATGCTTTAAAAGCTTTTGAATTTAATGCATTGGATTACCTTTTGAAGCCAATTGAACCCAAAAGGTTGACGGAATCGGTCAATAAAATTAGAAAAGAGGTAGAAGCACAAGAAGAGAAGCAAAAGAATGGCAGCCAACTTACTGTCAACGATCAGGTTTTCGTAAAAGATGGAGATAATTGTTGGTTTGTGAAGCTTAAAGATGTTCGTTTATTTGAATCTGATGGTAATTACATCAAGGTGTATTTTGATAAAAACAAGCCGATGATTCATAAATCATTGAATGCTTTGGATGAAAAGCTTGATAACAAACATTTCTTTAGAGTAAGCCGAAAACATATCATCAATTTAGAATGGATAGATGAAATTGAAACTTGGTTCAATGGTGGCTTAATGGTAAAATTAAAAGGCGGTGATAAAGTAGAGGTTAGCCGTAGGCAAGCAACAAAATTTAAAGATTTGATGAGTCTATAAACCAAAATGACCTCATTGTCGGTAATATACCGACAACCTTTAAATAGCGGGCTTTTCTGCTGCCGGTCGGTGAGCCATTGATTGGGGATACAATACCACTTTTAGATTAGGAAGTTAACTTTGATTGTTTTAAATTCATCCTAATCAAAGTTTTATTGATTTATGAGAAGCACTTTTTTAGTCTTTTTTACATTCTTTTTATTCTTTAACTGTACATCTGAAGAAGTTATTCAAGATAGTGTTGAGGTAAAATTTAATTTAATTAATCAGGAAGGCATTATTACTACTGAATTTGAAAATAGTACTCAGCCTATATTCAGTCTTCAAATATCCAACAATTCAAATGTCGATATTGACTTAGTTTCTCACAATTTAAATGATGAGGATGTTTTTAAAGTATTTTCTATTAAAGAGTTGAACCAAAATTCCGAACCTTTAAGTTTTGGTAAACCTTTTAAAAATGCAGGTTGTGAATATATCGGGGGTTATCCAATCAATTCAGATGAGACCTTCAATGTGACTGTGCCTTGGATTCCGAAAGAAAGTGACTACGAGAATTACCCTAGCATTTTGTGCAATTATAATTTTGATAATGATTCCTTACCTCAAGGAGTTTACACTACTTCACTAGATTTACAATTTAGTTTCCAGAACAATGGAAATACTATTTCTAAATCAATACAAAAAGAAATTACTTTTTCAATCAAATAACTTATTGGGATAAGAAAAAATAGCGGTTAAAATTTAATACAAGGGAGAATCCTGATTTTAGGAACTATTTTTGACCATTAAATCAGTTCACCAAAAATAAATCCGAAGCCAATTTATCAGCTAATAACCTACCTTTTAAAGTAAGTTTTAAATTATCACCATCTCTAATACAAAGCCCTGAACTTTTCCATTGCTCAAGTTGGGGTTGTGCATCTTTCATTAAATCATAACCCAATTCACTTTTCAGATATTTAAGATTACAACCAGTCGAAGTTCTTAAGGAAGTCATCAAATATTCATTGATGCGGTCTTCCGCTGATAAGATATCCATCTCTGCTGGAATTTCATTTTTCGCCAGCGATTTTAAATATTTTGCATTATTGGAAATATTGAACTGCCTGTTTTTGCCATCATAAGAATGTGCGGAAGGGCCTATACCTAAATACGGCTTTTGCTGCCAGTAACTGCTATTATGTTTTGAATGAAATCCTGCTTTTGCAAAGTTTGATACCTCATAGTGTTCATAATCTGCTTTTCGTAAATATTCAGATAAATGATAAAACTGATCTGAGGCATAATCTTCTGAAGCTTCATTCAGCTTTCCTTTTTGCTGCCATCTGCCAAAAACCGTATTGGGTTCAATGGTCAGGCAATAGGAAGAAATGTGTGGAGGCTGAAAATCAACTAAAGTCTTTAAGTCCTTTTCCCAAGTCTCATGAGTAGAAATTGGGATTCCATAAATCAAATCCAGGCTGAAATTATTGAATTCGCTTTCTTTAATCCATTCCAAGCACTGAAAAGCTTCTTTACTATTGTGCGCTCTGTTCATCCACTTTAAAATTTCTTCATCGAAAGATTGAATTCCCACACTTAAGCGATTAATACCATTTTGAAATAGTATTTCCAATTTTTCAGGCGTGATATCATCAGGATTGGCTTCAAATGTAATTTCAGCATTTGGTGAGATTTTATGATGCTGATGTACGGTTTTGAAAATGGACTTTAGATGATTTTCTTCAAGCACAGAAGGAGTTCCGCCACCAAAATAGATGGATTCAATTAGCTCTTCACCCAGATAATCTTGCTGAAGGGCAATTTCTTTGCATATTGCTTCCACCATTTCGTTTTTAATCACCATATTGGTGGAAAAATGAAAGTCACAGTAGAAGCATGCCTGCTTACAAAAGGGAATATGTATGTATATGCCTGCCAAAATTAATGCAAATCTAGCTCGAATTTTACAGAAGTACCTGCTACTGCCTCTCCTATATTTTATAGTGATCACAATTTCGTTCGCACAAAATTCAAGTGACAGTCTTTTCCAACAGAAAAAAGTGATTCTTGATTCTTTAATTAAATCCGGCTATTGGGAAGCTCAAGTCGAAATTGATGATCAGAATAATTTTCAAATCCAGAAAGGAAAACCATATTATTGGAAATCAATTAAAGTCTATGAGGATGGACTGCCTTCTGAAATCCCATTTATTAACAATTTGTATGGAAAAATCGCGAATCAGTTTCTTTTAAGAAAAAAGTTAACTGAATATGTAGGAACAAATTATCATAGAAATGGCTATCCTTTAGCTAAGGCTAATTTATCAATAGATGATTTAACTGATAATCAAATAGATGTTACAGTTGACATACTATCTCAAAATTATATTCTATACGACTCAATTCTTTTAAAAGGAGATAGTCAAGCAATTAATCCAGCCTATTTGGGTAATCTTTTAGATTTAAAGTACAATCAGCCATTTGATATTAAGTCCTATAAAAATATTGCTGATAAAATAGGGCAATTAGAATACATTAGCATTTCATCAGCCCCTGAATTAAGATTTGCCAATAATAAAGCGATAATTGGCTTAGATATAGAGAAGGAAAGGGTCAATCAATTTGATGCCCTAATTGGATTCATTCCAGAGGGTTCGCGTACCAACTTGACCGGGCAAGTAGATGCCCGTTTAAGGAATTTATTTAAAAGGGGAGTTGGATTAGATGTTTTCTGGCAAAAGTATTCAGCAAATTCTCAATTTCTCAACACTAGAATTCAGCAATCTCATGCTTTCAAAAGTTCATTAGGGATTGATTCCGGGTTCGAGCTCCTGCAAGAAGACAGTACATTTCTTCAAACTAATTTAAAAATTGGAACGCAATATCCTGTTTTGAATTTCTTAATATTTGGGGTGTCTTATCAACGTCTAAATAATAATGTATTGAGAGATTTTTCAGAGTCAGAGTTGTCGAAACTTAACCCATTGAGAAGTTCGAGTGTCAATGCGGTTGTGATTAATACTGATTGGAAAAGACCATTGACTTATCCTCAATTAAAAGATTATGCTTTTGCGCAGTTAAATTTTAGTTTAGGAAATAAGCAAATTGCAAATTACTCAACTTTACCTGAAGTGTGGCAGAATGTTCCGGAAAAAAGTAATACAATAAATGGTGGTTTCAAATTTCACGTACAAAAGGTTTTAGGACAGCGGTTTTTGATAGAAGCAATTCCTCAATATAGCGCAATTCAAAATACAGCATTATCTCAAAATGACCTTTTGCGTTTAGGTGGATTACAGAATTTAAGAGGCTTCGACAGGAATTTCTTCTATACGCGATATTTTGGACTTATAAATTTGAATTATAGATATTTCCTTGACCAAAAATCGAGTTTTTTCCTCTTAACTGATTTTGCGAAATTACAATCTAATATAGGTTGGGTCTACACTACTGGTGCAGGTCTGGATATCAAAAGTAAAAACGGCTGGTTTAGAATTATTTATGCATTGGGGCAAGAAGCAGGAAATATGCCTGACTTTTCACAAGGAAAGGTGCATTTTGGTTATATTGCAGTTTTTTAAAGTGGTATATTTTTAATTGAATAATTATTAATGCAAAGGCTTATATTCTTCTTATCTATATTTCTAATCTTATCTTGTAGTCAAGAAAAATCAGAGGAGAAAAAAATCCAAGCTACTTCCGAAACTGAAGGACGAATATGGCATCAAACAGATACTTTAATGAGTACTGTTAAATGGTCTTCAGATAGCGTAAGACAGCTAAGGCTGGATTTGGGTAATTACTCAGCATTATACCTTGAAGCTAAGTCAAATGCAGACTTCTATTTATTTTATGGCGATAAACTAATTAAAAAATCATCTGAAGGGTACTTAAATCATGCTTTTAATAATGTCCAGGTTGAGGGTGTTTTCATAACCCTGGATAGAGATGTTCGAGATTTGAGCTATGGAATTTATTCTATTGAAAAGGCTAATACTACCGGAGCTTATCCCCCTATGGAAAATGTGGAAAGAGAAAGTAAATGGATTTCAGATAATATTCTATTAATCCTTTTGATTGGAGCTTCTCTGTTTATGGTAATTATAAAAGTCAATTACGATAAGCGATACTTAAATACTTTATCATTTAGTAAGATTTTTACCACTCACTTAAATGAAGGGGATCAATCTCGTGTAAGGACAATGGATCAGGATAATTTGGTTTTTGCAGGATTCTATTCTTTTCTAACCGCTGGCTTAATATATTTTTTAAGCGTAGGCAAAAATGTTGGGTTTTTAGGAATAGAAGCGAATGGAATTATTGAATATTTGAAAATTCTGGGCATAGTATCAATAGGCTTAATTGTAAAGGTTATATGGGTCTCAATAGCATCTAATTTATTTGGGAATAATAAGATAATTGCTTTTTATATTAAGGAGATGTTAAATATTAATCTATTTTTTGTCATCATATTATTCTTTAGCTCAATTTTAATATTTCTTTTTAAAGGTGCCATACCAGCCTTTTGGCTATCTACAGCCATATATGGAGTGTTAGCATTTTATTTCATCAGGTTAATATTATTGTATTTTAAAATATTAAAATTAAGCAGCTTCACTAATCTCTATTTATTTTCTTACTTTTGCACCACAGAAATATTCCCATTTTTAATTGGACTAAAATATTTCATGAGATAAAACTTTTCAAAGTAGACCTATTAACATGTCAACAACTGTAAAAGACCGATTTTATCCGGTAAAAAGTATCATGGTTTCACAGCCTGAGCCGGCAGATATTTCAAACTCTCCGTACCATAAATTGGCGGACAAGTATAAAATCAAAATTGATTTCAGGCAATTTATCAAAGTTGATCCTATAGATTCTAAGGAATTCAGGAAACAAAAATTGATATATTAAAGCATACTGCCATCATCTTTACTAGTAGAAATGCGGTAGACCATTTCTTTAGAATATGTAAGGACAGTAAGGTAGAAATGCCTCCTGAAATGAAATATTTTTGTATTTCAGAACAAACGGCTAATTATTTGCAAAAATATATAGTGGTAAGAAAGCGAAAAGTTTTTGTAGGGGAGAGAACCGCACAGGATATCTTAAACGTAATTAAAAAGCACAAGAACGAAAAGTATTTGTTCCCATGTTCTAACATCAGAAAAGATGATATTCCATCTTTTATGACTGACAATGGATATAATTTTACTGAGGCCATTATATACAAGACAGTTGCTGCAGATTTATCTGATTTAGAAAATATCACTTATGATATTTTAGCGTTCTTTAGTCCTTCAGGAATTAATTCTTTGTTTGTGAATTTCCCTGATTTTAAACAAAATAAAACTAGAATTGCTGTGTTTGGACCAACAACTGCCCAGGCAGCTAGAGATGCAGGTTTAATAATAGATATTGAAGCTCCATTACCAAATGCGCCTTCAATGACAGGAGCGTTAGAACTTTATATTAAAAAAGCTAACGGCCTTAAATAATTGTATTATAGGTAGTTAGATATCTTTAATTATATAATAACTTTAAATTTATTACATAATAGCTTGAACAAAAGTTATTTTTATTATATTTATCCTTCTAAAGTGTTGAGGATATGAAAAAAATAGTACAAATATTAACTCTAATCATTTTGGCTTCGGGTGTTTACAATGCCCAAGGCCAAGATGTGCAGTTCTCTCATTACATGTTTAATAACCTATTCAATAACCCTGCTTATTCTGGGGTAGAGGGTTATACTAAACTAACTGCTATGCACAGAACCCAATGGGCAGGTTATGCACCTTCAAATGGCCCTGTGGGAGGAATTAATTCTCAATTGATTTCTTTGACCACACCTATTATGCGTTATAATAGTGGTTTTGGATTTTATGTACTGAATGATGATATAGCCAATCAAAACTTTATTCAAATTCAAGCTTCAGGAGCATATCATTTAGGGATTAAGGAGTCCAAACTTAGTATAGGTTTTCGAGGAGGTGTGATTACTCAAAACATAAATAAAGATGGTTATATTGTAATAGATCCTGATGATCCAAATATAAATAATATTCAAGCTACTCAGGTTAGGCCAGATTTTTCAGTTGGAGTTAATTATCAACATAAAGACTTTTATGTTGGAGCTGCTTTCAATCACCTGATTGAAGCAGAATTTGGGTTTGGAGCGGATGCAATTAAAAACCCTTATCCAAAAGACTTTCTTATAACAGCAGGCTATACTTTTCCTATTAATTACGATGTTAATTTAACACCAAGCTTTTTGGTAAGAACTACAGAATTTAGTTCTTATACCTTTGATGTTTCAGCAATTGCTACATATAAAGAAAAAATATGGGGTGGGCTTTCTTTTAGACAACAAGAAGCAGCTATAGTAATGTTGGGGTATAGTTTCTTTAAAGAGAATACTTTTAAAGTAGGTTATGCCTTTGATTATACCCTTGTGGCACAAAGTGCAAAGAGTACAACTTCTCATGAAATTATGCTAAGTTATAGATTGCCAGCTATATCTACATCGGGAAAAAAGGTAGTGCGAACGCCTAGATTTAGACATTAATCGTAAAAAGTTTGCAGAATAAAACTTTTTTATGAAAATTGTGGAGATATTTCTATAAATTATTTAAAATACAATAAAACCTTACAGTTCAGGGTTTAAATGTTAGGGTGTAAAGAATATATTTAATAATTGTCAATATATTAGCGTTTAGTTAGAAACAAATAGGTGTTATGAATAATAAAGGTGTTTTGAAAAAATTAACCCTATCGATTTTGTTTGTTGCTACTCTTTTCCTGGAAGGCTGCGGTCTTTTTGGGGGCGGAACTGGTGATGGAGGAAACTTGGTAGGAGTTCCCGGAAGAGAAGGATGGTATATGGCTACTCCTTACGGTATGAGATCAGTTCCAGCCGGAACTTTTCACATGGGGCAAGCTGATGAAGATGTTGCAGCTAGTCAAATAAATTTCAACAGGCAGGTAACTATTGGTGGGTTTTACATGGATGAAACTGAAATTACCAATAATGAATATCGTCAGTTTATTCAAAGAATGATGGAGGATTCAGCTTCTACCCTTGGTAGAGATTATATTATGAAAGAGCTTTATCCTGATACCACAGTTTGGATGAAAGATTTCACAAATCATATGGGAGATCCAATGCAGGAGTATTATTATATGCACCCTGCATTTGACGACTATCCGGTTGTAGGTGTTGACTGGGTAGCCGCTAAAGTATTCTCTCAGTGGAGAACAGATTATTTAAATTCATACAGAGAATCTTTGGGAGAGTTCCCTATGCCTGCATTCCGACTGCCTTCAGAAGCAGAATGGGAATATGCAGCTAGAGGCGGTAGAGATATGGCCAAATATCCATGGGGAAATCCATACATAAGAAATGCGAAAGGATGTATGTTGGCAAACTTTAAACCAGGTAGAGGTAACTATTATGATGATGGAAATGCATATACTGCTGAAGTAATGTCATATTTTCCGAACGATTTTGGTTTGTTTGATATGTCAGGAAACGTTTCAGAATGGTGTGAGGATGCATTTAATCCTGCTTCTGTTCCATTAGTGTGGGATTTAAACCCAACCTTTTTTGATGAAAGTGAGCCTAGAAAAGTAATTCGTGGTGGTTCATGGAAAGATATTGCTTATTACCTTGAAACAGGTACTAGAGCATTCGAACATAAGGATTCTACAAGAGCTTACATTGGTTTCAGATGCGCAATGACTTACTTAGGCCGTTCATCAGGAGCAGAATTTTAATTGACTTTTTAAAAAAATAAAACAATATTTAGGACATTAACCATTAAAAACTACAAACATGAGTAATAAAAAAGGCGGATTCCAGGAGTTACTTTTCAAAACCATAATGCCTAAGGTATATGGTATTGGTGCGGCTATCGTGATTATCGGTGCCATGTTTAAGATTCTTCACCTTCCGGGTGCGGCATTGATGTTAGGTATAGGTTTAACTACAGAGGCAATTATATTTTTGTTAAGTGCTTTTGAACCTACACATGAGGAAATTGATTGGAGTAAAGTTTACCCAGAGTTAGCTGAAGAGGAATATGATGATCCAGCTCTAAGAAAGAAACAAATATCATCTGCAGCAGGCGGATCTACTGCCCAGCAATTAGATAAAGTATTGGAAGAGGGAAAAATTGGTCCTGATTTAATAAAAAGTTTAGGCGATGGAATGAAAAGCATGGCTGATTCAGCTAAGCAAATGTCTAGCCTAAGTAATGCAGCTGTTGCTACTAATGATTATGCTAATAATGTAAAACAAGCTAGTAAATCATTATTAGAGATGAATAAATCTTATGATAATACTGTAAAGGCTATGTCAGAGATGTCGAACGCTTCAATGGATGCTAAGTCTTACCATTCTCAAGTGCAAGCGGTTACTAAAAACTTGACTGCATTGAATCAGGTTTATGAAATGGAATTGCAAGATTCTCAAAATCATGTGAAAGCAATGAATAAATTCTATAAGAATTTATCAACTGCTTTAGATAGCATGACAGAAGCAAGTAAAGATACTGCTCAATTCCAAACAGAAGTTAAAAACCTAACAACAAATCTTTCTCAGTTAAATAAAGTATATGGCAATATGCTATCTGCTATGAAAGGTTAATTTGTTATTAAAGCATAAAAACTAGAATCTATGGCTGGAGGAAAAGAAACCCCAAGACAGAAGATGATCGGCATGATGTACTTGGTACTGACTGCCCTTTTGGCGCTAAACGTAAGTGTTACGGTACTCGACAAATTCATCGATATAAATAACTCTTTAGAAGTTTCTGTTGATGCTGCTAAGGAGCAAAACGGTAATACTCTGCGAAGAATTGAAAACGCTGTGGAAGAATCCGGTAGTCGTCCTAATGATGTGAAGATTTTGGATGAGGCAAAGGAAATACGCAAGAGGACTCGTGAAATGGTGGCTGAACTGAAAACATATAAGGAGACTTTCATTAAAATCACAGGAGGATATGATGAGGATGGAGAAATGATAGGAAAGACTGACTATGATAGGGTAGGGAATTATATGATGCCTGAAAATGAAAACAATGGTATAAAATTGCAAAAATCGCTTAATGAGTATGCAAATTTTATAGATGAGACAGTTGCAGATTCCTCAATAACTTTTGAGCCTTTGGCTTTAGACGCTAATAATAATCAGCGTTTTAAAAATGACCCTAATAAAAAAGGTATGGATTGGGCTACATTAGAATTTATGGGAGCGCCAACACCTGCTGCAATGGCTACTATAAGTGATTATCAAAATAAAGTGATGGCTTACGAAGCCAGAGCACTTGATATTTTGGCAAATAGAGTGGGTGCCCAAGATTTGAATTTTGATTTAATTAGATTAGTAGCTCTACCGGAGTCTAAGGTTGTAGCTGCTGGTGCAAAATATAAAGCAAATTTAATTGTAGCAGCCTCTTCTTCTGCAGAAGATCCTGAGATGACTTTTAATGGTAATGAAATTGATGTGGAAAATGGTGCAGGTAAAATTGAGTTTACTGTATCATCTGCTAGTTCATATGGCGAGGAAGGAACTGCCAGAAAAACTTTTGAGGCCACCGCTAAACTAAAAGATAGCGTTTACAGAGAAGAAATTGAATATTTTGTAGCGGAACCTATAATTCAGGTGCAGTCTGCTGCTTTAAGTCAATTGTATTTGAATTGTGGAAATGAATTAGATGTATTAGTTCCGGCATTAGGAACTGCCTATAATCCATCTTTTTCAGTTCAAGGAGGTTCTACTATTCAGGGAAAAGAAAGAGGTAGGGTTACCATAATCCCTAATGCTCCTAAAGTTACTTTGGGTGTTAGTTCAGGTGGAACTAAAATTGGAAATAAAGTATTTAGTGTACGAAAGATACCAAAGCCAGATGTTCAAGTTTTTGTCGGTTCTAAGCCAGTAAACTTAAAACAAGGAGAAAAGGCCACTGCTGTCAGAGTATTAAGAGTTCAGGCTATCGCAGATGAAAACTTTAAAGCGCAGTTACCGAAAGACGCACAATATAAGGTTACAAGATGGACCATTACTTTAGCTAGAGGGCCTAGACCAGTAGGGCAACCTATAAAGGCAACATCGGAAACTGTAAATGTTTCACAATTGATGGCAAATGCTCGTCCTGGAGACAGATTGGTTGTTCAAGTGGATCAGGTACTAAGAAGAAATTTTAGAGGGAATACAGAAGAAGTTGCTTTAGGTGAGCAAGTTTTTCCTATCACTCTAAATTAATAGTGTAAAAGAAATTAATAGGTTATGAAAAAGTTTGTGTTATTATTTATAGGATTTGCTCTATTGGCTTTTTTACAGCCATTAAAAGCTCAAGAGTCAAGCAATGATGGGTATAATCCTAATTCAGTTTACCCTATTCATGAAGATGATATTATGTTTAAGAAGAGGGTATGGAGAAGAATGGATTTAAGAGAAAAGCAAAATAAACCGTTTTTTGCATCAAATAATGAAATAACCAAACACATTATTCAAGCTGCAAAAGCAGGTATTCT
This sequence comes from Marivirga sp., assembly GCF_024636815.1. Lineage (GTDB taxonomy): Bacteria > Bacteroidota > Bacteroidia > Cytophagales > Cyclobacteriaceae > Marivirga. The sequence continues at coordinate 11,371 of NZ_JAGXGF010000062.1, read as the reverse complement.
CCCTATTTACCAAGGAGATTCCATGGTAAATAGAGTAACTAAAGAAGAATTTTTAGAAAGGTTAGAGGATCCTGCATTGAAAGATTTGAACATGGGCGGTGGTGCTGATGATGGCTGGGGTAATGCCGGTGGAGATGATGCTTGGGGTAATGATGATGGTTGGGGCGATACTGCTGCTGATGATACTGCTGGTGGAGAAGAAGAAGCTGCCGCAACTGAGGTCTCTACACAATTTACAGTAAGACAAATGTCCACTTTAGAAATTATTGAGGATATGATTTTTGATAAACAGAGATCAGTTTTAGTGTGGGATATACAAGCTATCAAAATAATTATACCTGCTGAAAATTTCACTGCTGGCGTTGAAAGAACTGTTGGCGTTTTTAAATATAAGGATCTGGTTGATTTGTTTAGAAGTAATCCTGAGCAAATGATTTGGTTTAATCCTCAAAATAGTGCTGAACATAAAAACTTAGCAGACGCATTTGCATTAAGATTATTTAATGGAAGAATTGTTAAAGTTGCTAATCCAAATGATAATATGATCATTGATATATATAGTGAATCTCCTAAACAAGGTATAATGGCATCTCAATGGATTGAATATCAATTAATGGAGAAAGAACATGAATTATGGTCTTATTAAGATTTATAAAATACTAAACAAAAAAAGGAGGACTCTTAGTCTTCCTTTTTTTGTTTAAAGGCTGTTAGAAGTTGTTCTGCTTTGTTGTTCCCGATCACCGTATTGAGTTGTTCAAATGAGGCTTCCTTAATCTTTTTTACAGATTTAAAATGCGTTAGTAATTGATCTATAGTTTTTTCTCCTATACCTTCAATTCCTTCTAATTCACTTGTAAAACTATTTTTACTTCTTATCTGCCTGTGGAAAGTAATGGCAAAACGGTGAGCCTCATCTCTCAGTCTTTGAATAAGTTTAAGTGATTCACTTTTTTTACTGATATGAACCGGATATGGATCTTCTGGGAAGTATATTTCCTCTAGTCGCTTTGCAATTCCTATAATTGGAATCTTACCATAAAGATCTAGTTTTTTTAATGCTTTTACAGCAGCGCTCAATTGCCCTTTTCCCCCGTCTATCACTATTAAATTCGGTAGTTCCTGTTGTTCCTTCACTAGCCTATTATATCTTCTTCCTACTATTTCAGTCATAGAAGCAAAATCATCTGGCCCAATAACTGTTTTGACATGATAATGCCTGTATTCACTCTTTTTTGGTCTCGCATTTTTGAAGTGAACCATTGAGGCAGTTGGGTTGGTGCCTTGCATATTAGAGTTATCAAAGCACTCGATTTTAATAGGAAGTTCTTTGAGCCTCAGATCATTTTGAAGTTGTTTCAAAACCCGTAACTCCTTTATTTTAGTCGATTCGTTTTGATTAAGTTTTTCCTTCTTAAAGAATAGAGCATTTTTTAAGCTCATTTCCACTAATTTCTTTTTATCTCCAATTTGGGGTTTAATGAAATAAAAACTTTCTGGGAGATTTTCAATATCAATATTGGTTAGTATTTCATTGGTGTTGCTTTCATATTGTTTCCTTAAATCTATAAGGGCTAAAAGAAAAAGTTCTTGGTCAGTTTCATCTAATTTTTTCTTTAATTCAATGGTTTTTGTAACATTTATACTACCATTTTTTATTCGCATATAATTTACAAAAGCATATTTATCTTCAGAAATTATACTGCAAACATCAATATCAGTAAGTTTAGGGTTCACTACTAATGACTTGCTATGGAATTTCTCAAGCAAGTCGAATTTTTCTTTAAATTTCTGGGCCTTTTCAAAATCCAAACCCTCTGCAGCTTTTTGCATATTTTCTTTAAAGTGCTGCTTTGGTATATTTAAATTTCCTTTTAAAATTTCGCTTGCTTGGTTTATATCTTTTTGATAATTATCATGACCTTGTAATCCTTCACAAGGACCTTTGCAATTTCCAATATGATACTCCAAACACACTTTAAATTTTCCAGCCTTTATGTTCTGATCGGTAAGATTTAATTTACATGTTCTGATAGTATATAATTTCCGAATCAGTTCTAAAACATTATTCATGGCTCTTACACTAGCATAAGGACCGAAATAAGTCCCATTTCGTGCTATTCGCCTTCTTGTTGAAATTATTCTGGGGAATGGCTCATTGGTGATGCATAGATAAGGAAATGATTTATCATCCTTTAAGAGGATATTGTACTTCGGTTGTAATTCTTTAATTATTGAATTTTCAAGTAAGAGCGCATCAAATTCTGAATTGACTATTACTATTTCAACTTTTTTAATTTCTCTTACTAACCTTATTGTTTTCCTATTGTGATTAGCCGATTTATTAAAATAGCTTGTAACTCTATTTTTTAAATTTTTTGCTTTTCCTACATAAATGATGTCACCAGATGAGTTATGAAATTTATAAACACCAGGTAATTTCGGTAGTTCATTTATATCTTGTGGTTTAAAGAATACCGCATCATACATCTCTCATTATTTTATTGTATGTCATCAACATCCAATTGTTGTATTTGTTCTGTTGAATCTGTAGCGTTGTTTTGTTGCATCATATAATCCTCACAATTTAATTCTATAGATAAATTGGAAGGTTTTTTAAACGGTCCTTTGGATACTGCCAATTCCTCATCTGCATAAACTTTCTTCATAAATTTTTCCCAGATTGGCATTGCCATTCTTGCACCTTGTCCTAATCCTATATTTCGGAAGTGAATACTTCTTTCATCTCCTCCAACCCAAACACCTGCAGCCAGATCTTTTGTAACTCCTACAAACCAACCATCAGAATAATTTTGAGTAGTTCCGGTTTTAGCTCCTATTTCATTATCTTCCCTTAATTCTCTGTCAAGACCCATTGCTGTTCCTCCAGATATTTCGGTAGATCCTTTTAGCATATGCAGCATTGCATAAGCTGTTTCAGAACTTAATGCTTCGCCAGATTTTGGTACGAATTGTTTCAATACTTTACCATTTTTATCTTCAATTCGTTCGATATAAAATGGTTTAGTATAAAAACCTTCATTAACGAAGGTACTATAGGCTCCAATTAATTCATAAATTGAAACATCTGAGGTTCCTAAACACAAAGATGGCACAGCGGCTAAAGGACTTTCTATTCCTAATCTTTTAGCGTAATCTACTACCGTTTGAGGTCCAATTTTGCTCATTACGTAAGCTGTCCCTGAGTTTAATGATCGAGCCATAGCTTGTCTTAATGTCATGGTGTCACCAGTAAATTTTCCTCCAGAATTGGAAGGCGTCCATGTTGGCGGATCACCTGGTACTTCGAAAGTTACTGGGACATCTTCTATCTGATAACATGGCGAATAACCATTATCTATTGCCGCAGCATAAACAATTGGTTTAAAGGTAGAGCCTGGCTGTCTTCTGCCTTGCTTCACATGATCATATTTGAAATGTCTATAATTAATTCCACCAACCCAGGCTTTAATATGGCCATTATTTGGATTCATTGCCATAAAACCAGCATGTAAAAATTGTTTATAGTAACGTATAGAATCCATCGTGCTTAAAACAGTATCTTTCTCACCTTCCCAACTAAATACTTTCATTGATTTTGGTTCCCTTAATTTCTCAAAGATTTTCTTTTCATTATCACCAAATTCTTTTTCCCAATAATCATAGGCATCTGTTCTTCTAGCTTCATTTTCAACGAAATCTTTTATTACTCTACCCGATTCATCTCTCCAGGGAGCTTTTCCTTCCCAATGTTCATCAAAAAGCTCTTGTTGAAATTTCATATGTTCTTCAACAGCTTCTTCAGCATATTTTTGCATTCTGCTATCAATGGTTGTATAAATTCTTAGGCCATCTTCATAAAGATCATATCCATTTGCTTTAGACCAGGCTAATAAGTCCCATAAAATAACGCCTCTGAAATAAGTAGCAAGTCCATCATTGTGGTTTTCCACATCATAATCTAATTCTATAGGTTTTGAGGATAGACTATCATAGGCAGTATCGTCAATGTAACCGTATTTACGCATTTGATTCATAACCGTATTTCTTCTATGGTAAGAATTCTCCGGTTCATATACTGGACTATATAAATTAGGGTTTTTACAAAGTCCTACAAGCACAGCTGATTCAGGAATTGTAAGTTGATCAGGGGTCGTATTAAAAAAGGTTTGAGAGGCGGTCTTTATCCCGAAAGCATTACTACCAAACTCGAATGTATTAAGATACATTGCAATAATCTCTTTTTTAGTATAGGAACGCTCTAATTTTATAGCCACAATCCATTCTTTCATCTTGGCAATTACTAATCCTAAAACAGGAACATCGTTTAGGCTTCCATTTGACAAATCGCTTCTGGTTCTAAATAATATTTTTGCTAATTGTTGTGAAATTGTACTTCCACCACCAGCACTTTTATCAAACATTAAAATGGATTTAAAAAACACTCTTCCTAATCCATATAAGTCAATTCCAGAGTGCTCTGTAAAACGAATATCTTCTGTGGCTATAAGTGCATTGACAACATTAGGTGATAATTCATCAAATGTTATTTGACTTCTATTGTAGCGATAATATTTTCCCATTTCTACATTGTCCGCAAAGTATAAAATGGAGGATAAATCACTTTTTGGATTTTCCAATGATTTTAGACCTGGTAATTCACCATACCAGCCATTGAAGTTAATGCTGATGCTATATATAAATAATACAAAGCTAGCTAGTGCTATTATAAAAATAGCCCACATTGCAACTACCGCTTTAAATATTTTAGACTTTTTCATATTATTTTACTCTTTATCTGAAGATCAAATCTTCATAATTTAAGGGGTTACTTGATAATTTAAATTAAAGAATTCCATATAACTATCCGGCAATTTTGCTTGATAAAAGATTTGAAAGTTATCTTTTGAGATTATAAAATTACTAAAATTTAAGCTGCTGAAATTTTTTAAAGGTGATAAATCACTGTTAAATTTTTTATAAAACGCTTCTGCTATATTTTTTCCGTCAAATTCGCTTAACAACACCATTGAATATTCCTCATTGAAAACGAGATTTCCAGCATTTAATTCCTGATCAGGAAAGAATTTTTCACCAAAAGCTTCAATTTCTTCTGGTAAAACACCAGAAAGGGCTTTGTTTTTCTCATATATAACTACAAAATAGTGTGTTTGATCAAAAAACGGTATATACTTGATTTGATCTTTTTGTTGTTGTTTTTTATCTAAGTTATCAATGGCGGCTAAAAGGCTTTTGGCAAAATCATAGAGTTCACTTTCAGGATAATTTTCCATGAAATTCTGTAATTTAAACCTATAGGTGTTTTTGCCATCTGTTATACCCGAAATTAAGGTTACCAATAATTTTAAGTTATCTTCATAATCATTTTCAGGGTAGTTATTTAAACCTTCGTTTATTTCTATTGTCGCCTCCTTATAATTTTCGTTTTGATATAACCTGTACGCTTTTTCATAGATTAATTTCACTTTTGCACTGGCCAAATTACTTTCTTCCTGATAGTTAGGGTTCTCAATTAACTTTGCGAATATGGTTTGAGGAAATTTTTCTAGCAATTCATCAGCAAATGTTTTTGCTTTCTCTTCTTCCTTGTCTTCATAATATATATATAATAAATACAAGATTTCTGCACGATATTCAGTTTCAGGATATCGAACTAATAACGTCTCGTAAGTATCAATAGCATCTTTCTTCTCTTGTAATTCAAAATTATAAATATTGCCTAGTTTATAATAGGCTACTTCCATTTCTTGCTTCAAGCGCTGCTGCTCTTCTTGTTCAAAAGGGATTGAATTGAAAAAATCTTTTCGTTCTTGAGCAATTAATTCCTCTTCAGATTTTTCGCCTTTTTCATTTTGTTCAGTTTCCGCCAGGCCTTCATCCTCTTGTTCTGCACTTTCTTCTTCATAAACCTGAGTTCTTTTTGTTCTCCAATTATCTTGTAAGGAGCGATCCCCCCAAGTTCGTTTAAATGTATTTCTCCCTTGAGCTAGGGTAGCTGGATCGTAGAAATAAAATTTTCCACCGGGTGCAGTATTTGTCTGTAGAGTTGGACCTTCTTGAAATCCGCTAATATTATTATTGGCAGTTTGATTTCTTTTAGCTCTTTGCTGCTTTTTCTCCTCCTCCTTTTCTTTTGATATCCTCTCATTTCTTAATGTTATGAATATTTCATTTAATGAAGCACTATCCATTTTAGCTAAGCTGAGTAAGGAATCATTATCGTTAATGGTATTTATTTGTGTAATGAAATCTGAGAGAACTTCATGTCTAGTGGCCACCTGAGGGTATACACTTTCATCCTCCGGCATTATTTTATATGCACTGTCGTAGTATGCTTTTGCTAAAGGGTATTTTTTAAATTCATCAAAATATAGTAATCCTAATTTATGATAGGAAAAAGATTTCTGTCTTGGATTGTCAATGCTTTCTCGAACAGATGATTTATAAAATGGGATAGCCTCTTCAATGTTGCCTTGTTTGAGTTCAAACTCAGCCATTTCATAATAGATCTTGTCTCTAAATTCTAGGTTTTTACCATCTTTCAATAGCTGCTCAAAATATTTCCTTATTTTTTTAATGTCTTCTCCTTTTGATAGCTCTGTTACTTGAGCCATATTTAAACGAGCATAAAATGATAATTCATAGGGGGGTCTGTTATTTAATACCTCACTATAATTATCAAATGCCACTGCATCTAATTTAGATTTTTGATAGAGTTGACCTAAGATGAAATGCATTTTCGCCTTTTCAGGTCCTTTAGGCATCAGTCTAATTGCAGCACTCAAATATTTAATTACATTATTTGGATTGTTTGTAATTTGATAATAATGAGCGGCATTTAAATATAAGGCGCATTTATTTGATTTTGACAGTTTTTGTCTGTTCAGATAATCAATTACTGCCAATGCATTGTTAATTTCTCCATATTCAGTAAATGTTCGGACAAGATGGGTAAGTGCTAAATATCTTGTTTGTTCATCCTTACTATTAACATTTACATATTTAAAAGTTTCAACAGATTCCTCATATTCTTGCTTCAGCATGCGAGCGATGCCCACTAATATATAACAATCATCAACCCACTTACTTACTTTATGCCTTTGAATTCCAATAGATGCTTTTTTAATAACATCTTCAATTTTTTCTTTATTGGAGTTCACAATATTTGTATCTATAGGAGCTTTAACTTTTAATACTCTATTAAAATTATTCTTATGAGCTTCCTCAATTTCCAATAATACCTCTTGCAATTTTTCGTTTGCAATGAAATAAGCATTGTATTTGGCAGTAATATTATGATAACTGTAACCAACAATCCCTGAATTTTCAGGAGAACATGCAGCAAGGACTAATAAAAAGCCCCAGATTAAATTTCGATATTTTTTATTAATTTTAATATTCACTTTAAAATTTGAAAAGACTAAAATAAGCGATTCATATAAGAAAAGTATTGAGAGTCGTTGATAATATGTATTTTTGCATCAAATAATAAAAAAACAAAGTTGCGAATAAGAAAAACAATGTCCAATTGGCTTACCACAAGATATCAAATGGTGGTAAGAAACGAAGAAAACTTAGCTGAAGTATCTACAATAAACTTTACTTATGCAAAAGTTGTAGTTATTAGCTTATTAACTTTTGTTATAATTTTTATTGGGGCATTATATTTATCTCAATCTTTATTGGCACAGTGGTTTGATCCTAGGCATACCACAATGGAATATAATCAAAAGTTATTGTCGTTGACAACAGAAATGGATTCCTTGAAATCAAAATTAAGAGCACAGGATCGTTTTATAGGAAATGTACAAACCATATTAAAAGGAGATGTGCCTGAGGGAGAAACATATCGTAGGCCAAACCAGGTAAATACGGATGATTTAAACCGGGATATGAATCCCCAGGTTATGAATACTGGAGATTCAATAATTAGACAGGAATTTGAGGAACAAGATTTTAATTTAACTAGTTATTCAAGTAATAATTACTCAGAGGAGTTGAAGGATATTTTCTTTTTTCCTCCTTTACAAGGTATTGTAAGTTCGCCATATGATATGAGCATAGATCATTATGGGATAGATATTGTTGCAAAAACTAATGAACCCGTAAAATCTATAGCAGATGGGACCGTTATATTGTCATCTTGGACACAGGATGGGGGCTATGTAATTGCCATACAGCATAGAGCAAATTTAATATCTGTTGTAAGACATAATTCTGCAATATTAAAAAAAGTTGGTAATTTTGTAAATGCAGGCGAAGTAATCTCCATAATTGGCAATTCTGGGGAACTAACTACAGGGCCACATGTTCATTTAGAAATATGGTACAATGGGAATCCGGTAGATCCGGAAGAATTTATTACTTTTTAAGGAAATAGGAAACGGAAATGTTTAATAACAAGCAAGAAAAAAAACAAATGGCACAAGATATCACAAGTTCCAGTAATACTATTGGAAAAGGAACTACCATTAACGGAGATTTAGAGACTTTTGGCAATATTAGAATTGATGGGAAAGTAATTGGTAATATTAAAACAAAATCAAAATTGGTTTTGGGCAACACTTCATATATTGAAGGAAATGTTTTGTCTCAAAATGCTGAAATTGAAGGAGAGGTGAAAGGAGTTGTAGAAATAACTGAGTTATTGATTCTAAAACCTTCAGCAGTTGTTCATGGTGACATCGTCACTAACAAACTTATTGTTGAGTCAGGAGCCACATTTAATGGCGAATGTAAAATGGGTGTTTCTAATAAAACCATCAAGATAGGTGAAGAAACAGCTAATGGTCAATCAAACCCAAAAATTGAAAAAGCAAAAGCCATATAATAGCTATTTAAAATACTCAGGCCTTGCTATTCAAATGGCAGGGACTATTTATCTGGGTAATTTATTAGGTAAATATATTGATAAAGTTGCCGAAAGTGGTTCTGATGTCTTTACAAAGGTCATTACACTTTTGGCAGTTTTCCTTTCTATGTTTGTCATCATCAGGCAAGTGATAAAATCCCAAGAATAATTTTTAATGATCAAAAGACTCGTTTTATTTACGATTGCTGTTGTGGTTTTGGCAACTTCTGTTCTTCTTCTTCAAAAATGGTATATATCTTCTCATGGAGGAGGTTTATCGTATTCTCTTGATGCAATTTATATTTTTCACTTTATCGCCTATTTAATAATCGTGGCAGCTGTTGAGCTGTTGAGCAAGAAATTGCCAAACCAAGTAGGCTTCTTTTATTTAGCAAGTGTATTCATCAAAATCGGTTTTTTTGTATTGCTTTTTAAGGACACTATTTTTTCAGATAATCCGATGAATTTCTTGGAGAGGATTTCTATAATAATCCCTTTTTTTACTTTTCTAATCATCGAAGCTATCTACAGTGGAAAGTTGATGAATGAACAGTAAATAGATAAATTTTTCTGAAAGGAAAAAACTTAATAAAAAAATTATGTTTATTGAGAAATTGATTACCTTTGCCCCCAAATTAAGGCTATCGTAAATAGTATAATGATCAATCCAACTATAATGAGAAACACATTGTTGTTCGTACTTTTAATATCGCTATTCAACGTTAATACGTTATTTGCGGTTGCAGGAGGATCGGAAGAAGGTGGGCAAGTAGACACCCAAGAAGAGATTAAAAATTATATTGAGCATCACCTGAAAGATTCTCATGATTTTACTTTTTGGACAAATGGTAAAACTGGGACTCATATTGGATTTCCATTACCTGTAATTTTATGGTCTGATGGATTGCACGTTTTTCTATCTTCCAAATTTGATCATGGACATGAAGTAGCGGAATCAAATGGTAAATATTTTACGCTTTATCATAGCAAAGTTTTTGAGACAAATGCAGCAGGTGATATCGACTTAGATGAAGAAGGACATGCTACTAATGCCAAACCTTTGGATTTTTCAATTACTAAAAATGTTGTGGGGATGTTGTTGGCATCTTTGCTATTATTCTTAGGATTTAATTCCTTGGCAAGAAGCTATAGAACAAGGTCAATACCTAAAGGAATTGGCAGAGTATTAGAGCCTTTAGTTATATATGTTAGAGATGATATTGCTCGTCCTAATATTGGCCCTAAATATGAAAGATATATGTTTTATCTTTTAACAGTATTCTTTTATATATGGATCTTAAATCTAATGGGATTAACACCGCTAGGCTTTAATGTTACGGGTAATATTGCAATCACTGTTGGATTAGCTTTGATTACCTTTGTGGTAGTTCAGTTTAGTGGGAATAAAAATTATTGGAAGCATATTTTCTGGATGCCGGGTGTTCCGATTCCAATGAAAATTATTTTAATGCCAATAGAAGTGTTAGGAATGCTTACTAAGCCTTTTGCACTTTTGATACGTTTGTTTGCGAATATGACAGCAGGACACTTTGTAGTGATGAGCTTAATTGCTTTAATGATCACTATGAGGTCAGCCTTTGGCTTAGTAGCCTCTACAGGTATGGCATTTGCATTAGCGTTCTTTATTACCTTAATTGAATTACTAGTTGCTTTCTTGCAGGCCTATATTTTTACAATGCTTTCAGCATTGTTTATTGGTATGGCAGTGGAAGAAGAGCATCATTAATAAATAAGTATTTTTGTTTAATTTAATATAAATCAAATCTCATGTACAATTTAATTGGAGCAGGATTAATCGTAATCGGTGGTGGAATTGGCCTTGGCCAAATTGGTGGAAAAGCAATGGAAGGTATTGCTAGACAGCCAGAAGCGTCAGGTAAAATTCAAACCGCTATGATTATCATCGGTGCATTATTGGAAGGTTTAGCATTTGGTGCTTTAATCTTAGGTCAATAATCAATACCGAAGGAAAAAACAAATGTTGTTTGCAGCGCTAGGCTGTAAACAACATTTTTTAAAAACATTTAATTAAACACAAGAATGGAACAATTAGTAAATGATTTTTCTCCTGGGTTGTTTTTCATGCAACTCTTCATTTTTGCTGTTCTTTTATTGCTTTTATCAAAGTTTGCTTGGAAGCCAATTTTGAACTCATTGAAAGCAAGAGAAGGCAGCATTGCAGATGCATTGCAATCAGCTGAAAATGCTAAAGAGGAAATGGCAAAGCTGCAGGCTGACAATCAAAAATTATTGCAAGAAGCAAGATTAGAGAGAGATAAGCTGCTAAAAGAAGCAACTGACATTGCTAATAAAATTAAAGAAGAAGCTAAATCTGATGCTGCTAAACAAGCAGATAAAATGATTTCTGATGCTAAAAATGCTATTGAAGTAGAGAAAAATGCCGCTTTAAAAGAGGTGACTACTAAAGTGGCTGAACTTTCATTGGAAATTGCAGAAAAGCTTATTCGTAAAAACCTA
>NZ_JAGXGF010000061.1 GCF_024636815.1 Marivirga sp. | reverse complement strand
TGTAATCGATGGTGTTACTATTCAAGGAGATGGAACTACACCAGATACCACTTATGCTGAAGATGGCTCTATAGAGCAAATTGAAACTTACAATAGAAAAGTTTATGCCACAGGAGAGCGAAATGCTGACCGATGGGGGCATAACAGAAGAGTGATTCGATATGCTGATGTATTATTAATGGCAGCAGAAGGATTGAACGAAACAGGAAACTCAGCTCAAGCTTTAATTTATTTAAATGAAGTCAGACAAAGAGCTAGAGGTAATGATGACCAAATATTACCAGATATAACTACTACCGATCCAAACCAATTGAGAGAAATTATCTACGAAGAACGCAGCCGAGAGTTTGCTTTTGAAGGTTTGCGTTATTGGGATTTAGTCAGGACAGACCGTGCAGCCGAAGTTTTAGGTCCTTTAGGATTTGAAGCTGGTAAGCATGAATTATTTCCAATACCGCAATCTGAAATTAACATCTCGGAAGGAGAGATTTCCCAAAACCCAAACTGGAATTAAATTTTTAACACTTAAAACAAAAACGATTATGAGAATGCTAAACAAAATGAAGTACTGGACCGGAGCCTTATTGCTAAGTGCACTGGTTTTTACGGCTTGTAAGGATGAACCAGATGAAGCACCTGCTTTAACCATTGAAGCCTTAACTGCAACAGGAACTGATATCTCTACAGGGGAACAAGTTACTGTTGATTTGAACGCTGCCACATCTGCTTCAGATGTGCCGCCAGATGCAGTTTTTGAAATTACATTTGATAGGGAAGTTGATGCTGCAACAGCAACTGCCTCAAATATTTCTGTAAGCGATGGCGATAATGAGGTACCTGTTTCAGTTTCTGTAAATGGAAATGTAGTTACAGCAACTCCAAATGAAGAGTTGATTCAAGGAACAGATTATACAGTTTCAGTTTCTTCTGCCGTGGTAGCTGCTGATGGAGGTACCTTAACTAATGGATCAAGAACTTTCAAAACTGCAGGTAGATTGCCGGTTGTGGCTCCATTATCAGATGCTCAAGTTGCATACTGGAAATTTGATGGAGATGCTTCAGATGAAATGGGCAACTATGCTGATGGAACTGAAGTAGCTATAGAATATCAAGAAGACCGTTTCGGAGCCGTTAATAACACAGCCTATTTTGATGGAGACCAAAGTATCATAGAGGTTTCTAATGCTGGAGGTTTAATGACTGAAACTAATGATTTTACAGTTAGTTTCTGGGTAAAAACCGAAAGTGAAGGTCATGTAAATGAAAATGGCGACCCAACTGGTATGTTTGTATTTGGCTTGGGCGCATTTTTTGGAATTCAGTATGAAATCTTCGGAAATTATGAGGGTTCTAAATTTGCAATAAGCTACGTTACTGAAGATGGCACTAATACAGCCGAAGACATGTGGTTCCCTAGTGAAGCTACTGATAACACAAACGGTGGCTGGCAAGGTTGGGACTTTGCAAGAAGCTTAAGTCCAACTCAAATGCAAGATATAATTAAAGATGAATGGTATCATGCAGTTTATAGCTATGATGCTACAGCTAAAAAAGGTTCACTTTATTTCAATGGTGAATTAATGAAAAGCTTTGACTTTAATCTTTGGCCAGAAGGTGATCTTAAGCAAACAGTTACTGGGGTAACCTACAGAGGACAAGAACCAGAAGTGGTAGATGAATTAGCCTTTGGCTTTGTTCAATCAAGAGCTGGTACTATGTGGGACAATGAGCCTTGGGGTGGTTATGATATCCCTACTTCCCAACACTTTAAAGGTTGGTTAGATGATTTCAGAGTATTTCATGGCGCATATTCTGCTGAGAATGTAGCCGAATTATATGATGCTGAAAAACCATAATAGTTTAATTGTTTTTCATAAAGCAGGGGCAATTTTGCCCCTGCTTTTTCATTTCAACACCTATCTACATTTTCAATGTTAAAATTTGCTAAGCACTTACTCTCCTTAATTTTAATATTCCTCATCAGTGGAGGTATATTCTCTTGTCAAGAAGAACCTGATCAACCTAATGAATTAGATCTCTTACAACTGAAAAGTATTAGAATAGGTACGCTGAATTTAATTGCAGGTGAAATAACAGAAGATGCCCCTTTTGATAAAGGCCTTGTGGTAGAATTTTCTGATCCTTTGGATAGAAATTCTGCAGAAGAAAACATCTCAATTTCAACTGAGGAAGGAGATGTTACACTAATATTTTCTTATCTGAATGAGGATAAATCTATTTCAGCAAAACCAGAAAATGACTTTCAAAATAATACGGTTTATACCCTAAATATCGGAACCGTTCTTTCCACAAATAACAAAGAATTTCCTGGAGCTACCTACCAATTTCTAACTCAGCAAGGTGAATTCCAATTACTAAGTGCTGAAGTGAATGGGATTTCTTTACAATCCAATAATAGAATTCAAGATATCTCGCTTAATCCTGAAATAATTTTAGCATTTGATCAAAATCTTAATCCTGAAACAAATTTTGACAACTTTATCACATTAATCAATAAAGGAGCACGCCTTCCTTTAAATTACCAGCTTTCTGAAGACCAAAAAACATTACAAATCCAAAGCCCGGAAGTGGCCAATGATTTTTCAAAATATGATTTTAGAATATCCAATAATCTCAAAAGTGAAGATGATTTTGAGTTCCAGGGATTTTCCAAAAACTTTTATACTCAACTAGATTCTACCTACAAATTTGATCAAATCACTGAGGAGGAATTATTAACCAAAATTCAGGCACAGACTTTCAAATATTTCTGGGATTTTGCTCATCCTAATAGTGGTTTGGCTCGAGAAAGAAATACTTCTGGAGATTTAGTGACCATAGGTGGTTCTGGCTTTGGTTTAATGGCCATTATAGTCGGAATTGAAAGAGGATTTATCACTCGGGCAGAGGGAGTAAACCGATTCGATAAAATTGTCAATTTTTTAACCCAGGCTGACCGGTTTCATGGTGTGTGGCCACACTGGATGAATGGAAATACAGGTGCCACTATTCCTTTTAGCGATTTAGATGATGGCGCAGATTTAGTAGAAACTGCTTTTATGATTCAAGGATTATTGGCGGTAAGACAATATTTGGATGAAACGAATGCTGAGGAACTAGCAATTATTAACCAAATCACAACGCTCTGGGAGGAGGTGGAATGGGACTGGTTTACCAAAGGGGGCGAAGATGTTCTCTATTGGCATTGGTCTCCTCAAAATGAATTTGCAATGAACCTACAGATACGTGGGTGGAATGAAAGCTTGATTATTTACGTGTTAGCTGCATCTTCACCTACTCATCCTATTCAAAAATCTGTTTATGATGCTGGTTGGGCTAGAAATGGTGGGATAATTAATGGAAGTTCTTCTTATGGAATCACCATGCCGCTGGGAGAAGATAAGGGAGGACCATTATTCTTTGCTCATTATTCATTTTTAGGCTTGGACCCTAGAAACCTGCAAGATCAATATGCCAACTATTGGCAGCAAAACCAGGCACATTCTTTAATTAATCAGGCTTATGTTATAGATAATCCCAACAATTATGTGGGTTACGGAGAAACTTCCTGGGGTTTAACTGCTAGCGATAATCATGAAGGCTATAATGCTCATTCTCCTTATAATGATTTAGGAGTGATTACACCAACCGCAGCCATTTCATCTATCCCCTATACTCCTGAGGAGTCAATGAAAGCCATAAAGCATTTTTATTATTTGCTGGGCGACAGATTATGGGGTGAATATGGTTTCTATGATGCTTTTAACGCAACACAAGATTGGTATGCAAATTCATATTTGGCCATTGACCAAGGGCCGATTGTCACTATGATAGAAAATCACAGGACGGCATTGATTTGGAATGTTTTCATGCAAGACCCTGATGTACAAAAAGGATTAACTGATTTAGGATTTACTTACTAAATATTTTAAAATGAAAAATATAATCTTACTACTAACTACAGTTTTACTTTTCACCTTTTGTTCTGCTCCTAACCAACAAAATGAACAAAGTGATAATGCAACTAATATTAATGAGGATTCATTGTTGAATTTGGTTCAATATCAAACTTTCCAGTATTTCTGGGATGGTGCTGAGCCTAATTCAGGCTTGGCAAGGGAAAGATTCCATGAGGATAATTTATACCCTTCAAACGATAAACACATTGTGACATCTGGAGGCTCTGGTTTTGGTCTGATGGCCATTATTGTTGGTGTGAAAAGAGGATTTATCGAAAGATCTGAAGCGATTGAACGGTTTGAAAAAAATCTAGATTTCCTTGAAACAGCGGACCGTTTTCATGGAGCTTATCCGCATTGGTTAAACGGAGAAACCGGTGAAGTAAAAGCTTTTTCAGCAAAGGACGATGGAGGAGATTTAGTGGAAACAGCATTCCTAATTCAAGGCTTGTTAACGGTAAGACAATTTCTGGATACCAATAATGATAGGGAAGAAAAATTGGCGCAGCGGATCTCTAAAATCTGGGAAGAGGTTGAATGGGATTGGTACACCAAAGGTGGAGAAGATGTTTTGTATTGGCATTGGTCTCCTAATCATGGCTGGAATATGAATTTCCCGGTTGGAGGTTATAATGAATGTCTAATTATGTATGTCTTGGCGGCTTCTTCTCCAACGCATTCCATAAAAGCAGATGTTTATCATAATGGCTGGGCAAGAGGTGGCGCTATTGCAAACGATACCACAGCTTATGGTTTGCCTACTATTTTAGATCATTACGAACATGCTAATAAAGCGGTTGGTCCATTATTTTGGGCTCATTATTCCTATTTGGGTTTAGATCCTAAAAATCTGAATGATAAGTATGGGAATTATTGGGATTTGAATAGGAATCATGCCTTAATTCAATACCACTATGCAGTGGAAAACCCCAATAATTTTGAAGGTTATGGCGAAAATTTGTGGGGCTTAACTTCTAGTTACTCTATGAGAGGATATGCAGGACACAATCCAAGTGATGATTTAGGAGTGATTTCTCCAACGGCAGCACTTTCTTCTTTTCCTTACACTCCAAAAGAAAGCATGCAATTTCTAAAATTCTTATACGAACCTAAAAGAGACAGTTTGATAGGGGATTATGGTCCTTATGATGCTTTCTCTTTTGAACATGATTGGTATGTGCCACGCTATTTGGCAATTGATCAGGGTCCAATTCCCGTGATGATTGAAAACCATCGATCAGGTTTGATTTGGGAGCTTTTTATGCGAAATAAAGAAGTTGAAGCAGGTTTGTCAAAACTAGGATTTTACTATGAAGAGTAAATTAAAATATATATTTCTGGTACTTTTTGTAGCTCCAATGGTATTGAAAGCACAAGATAAATCAGCTTTTGATAAAGAAGTATTTATCGAAAATGGAGACAGCTTGAATTACAGGATTCTTTATCCTAAGAATTTTGATTCAAATAAAGAATATCCACTCGTGCTGTTTTTGCATGGGGCAGGAGAGCGGGGTAATGATAATGAAAAGCAGTTGCTTCATGGTTCCGATTTGTTCTTAAATGAAGAAAACAGAGCGAAGTTTCCAGCAATAGTGGTTTTTCCTCAATGTCCCAAAAATGAATATTGGGCAAAAGCAGATATAGACCGTTCTAAAAGCGGAAATGTTTTTAAGTTCGATTATTCTGGAGAGCCAAATCCAGCATTGAAGAAAGTGATAAGCTTATTGGATTCTTTACAATCTCATAAAAATGTAAATGCTGACAAAATCTATTTGGGTGGATTGTCCATGGGCGGAATGGGCACTTTTGAAATGCTTCATCGCAAACCGGATACATTTGCTGCTGCGATTGCCATTTGTGGTGCTGGTGATTCTTCTTCAGTCAAAAATTATGCTCAAAAAGTTAATTTATGGGTTTTTCACGGAGCTAAAGATAATGTGGTTTTGCCTAAATATTCTAAAGAAATGGTAATTGCCTTGAAAGAGGCAGAGGCTAATGTAGAATTCACATTATACCCACATGCCAATCACAATAGTTGGGATCCAGCTTTTGCAGAGCCTGAATTGTTGTCTTGGTTATTTTCAAATTCAAAATAAAATAGGAATGAAATGTCCATAAAAATGGCTTGGTCTAAGAAGATTAATATTGGTAGTAAAATGAGTTTTTGTAAACTTTTCCAAGAAGTCAGACATTCTATATGGCATTAAAAATAAAATATAATCATATGAAATATTTAATATTATCCTCTGTCGGCTTTTTATTGTTTTTGGGTAGTTGCATAAACCCTCAGCAAAAGGAAAGTACTTCTGGTATTGATCAAAAGGTCGATTCCCTACTTTCAATAATGACACTGGAAGAAAAAATTGGTCAATTGAATTTGCCTTCTGCAGGTGATGTAAGTACCGGTATCAGCACCAATACCGGAATAGCCAAAAGTATAAAAGAAGGTAAAGTAGGTGGTTTATTTAATATAAATGGGCTCGATAAAATTAGAGCTGTCCAAAAAGTGGCTGTAGAAGAAAGCCGATTAGGAATTCCGCTTATTATAGCCAAAGATGTAATTCATGGATATAAAACCATCTTTCCTATTCCATTTGGATTATCGGCTAGTTGGGACATGGATTTGATTCAGCAATCAGCCAGAATTGCCGCTGAAGAAGCTTCTGCCGATGGAATTGCCTGGACATTTTCACCTATGACCGATATTTCAAGAGACCCTCGTTGGGGAAGAGTTTCTGAGGGAAGTGGGGAAGATCCTTATTTAGGTGGTCAAATTGCAGCCGCTATGGTACGCGGTTATCAAGGCGATGATTTATCAGCTGAAAACACTTTATTAGCATGCGTGAAACACTTCGCACTTTATGGAGCTTCCGAAGCCGGTAGAGATTACAATACGGTGGATATGAGTCGATTGAGAATGTATAATGATTATTTTCCTCCTTACAAAGCGGCAGTTGATGCAGGAGTAGGGACGGTAATGGCTTCCTTCAATGAAGTTGATGGTATTCCTGCAACTGGAAATAAATGGCTGATGACAAATGTTTTGCGAGAGGAATGGGGCTTTGATGGATTTGTGGTCAGTGATTATACGGGTGTGAGTGAAATGATTGCTCATGGTATGGGAGATTTGCAGGAAGTTTCCGCTATGGCTTTGAAGGCTGGTGTTGAAATGGACATGGTAAGCGAAGGCTTTCTGACTACGCTCAAAAAATCAGTGGATGAAGGTAAAGTATCCGTAGAAACCATCGATAATGCTTGCAGACTGATTTTAAAAGCAAAATTTCAACTAGGCTTATTTGATGACCCTTATAAATATATGGATGAGGAGCGTGCTGCCAAAGAATTATTTTCGGATGAGAATAGAGCTGTAGCAAGAAAGATTGCTTCTGAATCAATGGTTTTATTGAAAAATGAGGCAGAAGCTTTACCCATAAAAAAAGAAGCTAAAATTGCTTTGATTGGACCATTAGCCAACAATAAAGAAAATATGGTCGGCACTTGGAGTGTAAGTGCTGTTATCAGTAAGTCGATTTCGATTTATGATGGAATGAAAGAAGTTTCAGCTAATCCGGAAAATATTCAATATGCCAAAGGCTCTAATTTAGTGGAGGATCCGGATTTGGAAGAGCGAATAAGTATGTTTGGTAAAAATACTTACCGAGATGACAGACCTGAAGCTGAAATGATCAATGAAGCAGTTGAGTTGGCGAATGAATCTGATATAGTGGTAGCCATTTTAGGAGAAGCTTCCGAAAGTTCTGGTGAGAGTTCTAGTAGAACAGATATCAGCATTCCAGACAATCAAGTTCGCTTATTGAAAGCTTTAAAAGAGACGGGTAAAAAAGTAGTAGTGGTATTGTTGAGTGGAAGACCTTTAGTACTTGGGGAAATTCTTCCACATTCTGATGCTATTTTGAATGCATGGTTTCCGGGCTCTGAAGCAGGTCTGGCATTGGCTGATGTTTTGTATGGAGATGTAAATCCTTCCGGTAAACTGACCATGACCTATCCGCAAAATGTGGGGCAAATTCCAATCTATTACAGCCATAAAAATACTGGAAGACCGCTGGAAGGCGAATGGTTTCAAAAGTTCAAATCGAATTATCTGGATGTCAGCAATGAGCCGCAATTTCCTTTTGGATTTGGTTTAAGTTACACTCAGTTTAAATACGACAATTTAAAATTAAGTTCTAACAGCTTAAGTAAAGATAGCACTATAAATGTAACAGTTGAAGTTTCAAATACTGGAGACCGAGATGGAAAAGAAGTGGTGCAATTATACATGAGAGATTTAGTTGGAACTATTACTCGCCCTGTTAAAGAACTCATAGGCTTTGAAAAAATAGAATTGAAAGCAGGGGAGACCAAAACGGTCGAATTTTCAATTAGTGAAAAAGACTTGGCATTCTACCATCAGGATATGAGTTTTTATGCTGAACCAGGGGATTTTAAAGTTTTTGTAGGCTCAAGTTCTGATGATGTGCTCGAATCCGATTTGGAATTAAAATGATGTAGTACTATGCGATTATTAGCCGCCTTATTTTTTCTAATAGCTTTTCCTTCATTTTCGCAACATGAGGGAAGGTCAATGGAAACGATCAATAGCAATTGGTCATTTGCATTAGGAGAAAAATCAGATAAGGCAGAATGGCACAGTGTCAATTTACCGCATTCCTGGAATAAAACAGATCCATTTGATGATGAGAAAGGCTACTATCGTGGCCTTGCTTGGTATAAGCGAAAGCTGGAAATTGATAAATCCGACAACAGAAAGCGGTTTCTACATTTTGAAGGTGTAAATCAAATAGCCGAAGTTTATGTGAATGGGAAATTTGCCGGAAAGCATAAAGGAGGATATACCGCCTTCACTATTCCGATCTCTCATTTATTGTCTTCCGGTATAAATAGCTTAGAAATAAAGGTTGATAATAGCCACGATGATTCAATTGTCCCTCTAAAAGGAGATTTTAATTTTTATGGAGGAATTTACAGAGATGTCTGGTTAATTTCTACTTCCGAAACTCACTTCAGTTTTAGTGAATTTGGTGATAAGGGAATATTTATTTCTACTCCGAAGGTTTCTGAAGAGGAGGCTTCCATAGAAGTGAAATCACATATTACGTCCCACGAAAATCAAAAGGTTAAATTAATTTAT
>NZ_JAGXGF010000060.1 GCF_024636815.1 Marivirga sp. | reverse complement strand
TACCAGGCACACTCCTTGTTGAAGCCATGGAAAGCACAGATGGAATCGCTTCCATTTCATTCTTTAAATTATCTAATTTTTCGTTTACCTGTCCATCATAATTATAATCAACTACCAGCATTCTGTCCTGATCGTAACCTAAATTCTTCTCTAAAATATGCTCCATTTGGGTGTATACTACTATGGTGCCAGAAATAAGAATTATAGATAAAGTAAATTGAAAAACCACTAATCCTTTCCTCAGAGAAACTCCTCCCACTTCCTTACTGCTTGTTCCTTTTAAAATAGAGGTCGGTTTGAAGCCGGACAAAAGGAATGCAGGATATGATCCTGCTATTAAGCCGATCAAGAGAATAATAGTGAGGAAAAGAGGGAGCGTTTTCCAGCTAATGAATTGACCAATATCAAACGATTTAGCAGTTAAATCAGCCATGAACGGCAACATAATTGTTATCAATAATGAGGCAAACAAGGCCGCAATAATGACGATGATAAGCGATTCTCCTAAAAATTGGTAAATCAAACTCTTTCTACCAGCACCAATACTTTTTCTAATACCTACTTCTTTAGCTCTATCCATTGAGCGTGCAGTAGAAAGATTCATAAAATTAATGATGGCTATAAATAGTATAAACAAACCTATTATAGAGAAGATGTAAATATTTGACATGCTACCCAGCTCTCCTGGTTGCCTTAATGCAGTGGAACCAAGATAAACATCATTTAAAGCTTCAAGTTTAATATGATACCCTTCCATATCATCTCCTGCTCTCCTGCTCAAAAACTCCGGTACCTTCTTCTGAAAGGATGCTTGATTGAATTCATCGTTTACTAAAAAATAGGTATAGAAATCAACATAGCCCCACCATTCAAACACTTCAGGTCTGGAATGTCGGAAGGTGCTCATTGAAAGTAAAGTATTGAACTTGAAATGGGAGTTTTCCGGCACATCTTCCATTATTCCCGTAACTTTATAAATACCCTGATCAGATCTTCCACCGGATCTATCTCCATTCAATGTTTTGCCCATCGGATCTTCATCTCCGAAGTATTTTTTGGCTGTACTTTCTGTTAAAACAATACTAAAGGGTGCTACTAAAGCTGTTTTGGGATCTCCTTTTATTAATTGCCAGCTAAACACATCAAAAGCGGTAGAATCCATAAAAAATATACCATCTTCCTGAAACATCTTTTCACCATTTCTCAATAAAACATCTGCTCTTCCGGAGAACTGCACTACTTTCTCAATCTCGGGAAAATCATTAGCCAAAGCCTGACCAACTGGAGCATTCCCCCATACTTCGTAAAAGTCAGGCTTCACATTATCAGGTTGGGAAGATTCATTAAAACCATGCAAAACCCGATAAATCCGATCCTTTTTCTCATGATACTGATCATAAGAAAGTTCATCCTGTACATACAGATAGATGAGAAAGCAACAGGCCATTCCTATTCCCAAGCCAGAAATATTAATGAAAGAGTAAGCTTTCTTTTTCAGAAGGTTTCTCAAGGCGATTTTTAGATAGTTTTTTAACATGATGATATGTTTATGATTTAGCTTCTTTTACTTATTATTCACTTTTCAAGGAATCAACCGGGTTGCTTTTAGCTACTTTTATTGACTGATAGGCGACTGTTAGCCATGCAATCAAAAAAGCCGCCAGTCCTGCCCACAAAAACAGTCCCCAACCGACCGATATTTTGTATGTATAACCTTCCAGCCATTTGGAGATGCCCCACCAGGCTAATGGGACTGCTAAAACAAATGCAATAATGACAAGCTTTGAAAACTGCTTGGACAGCATAAAAACGATTCCGCTTATGCTTGCACCTAATACTTTTCTAATTCCTATTTCTTTCGTTCTCTGTTCTGCCATAAAGGAGGCCAAAGCAAACAAACCCAAACAGCCAATGAATATGGCCAAGCCTGCAAAAACCGTTAGGATTTTACTTAAACGTGACTCCGCATTATACATGGCATTGAATTCAGAATCGAGGAAGGAATAGCTAAAGGGTAAAGTAGGATCAATTGTATTCCAAATCGCCTCAATTTCACTAAGAGAATTCTGAATTTCATCACTATCTAATCTCACAGCTAACACACTACTGCTACTATTCAAACTCAGTGCCAGAGGTCCAATATCATTTTTCAATGATTCATAGTGAAAATCTTTCACGACTCCAATAACTCTAAATTTATCAAACTTCTCACTTGAGAATTTTCCTGTCTCAGGATCAAAAGCATTAGTTTCTATGTAATTATCAGCCTCAAAATCAGTAAACCCGAATTCACGAAAAGCGGTCTCATTAACGATTACAGCTGAAGAATCAGCACTGCTTCCCAATTTAAAATTTCTACCGGACACCAACTCCATTTGATAGGTATCCAAATAGTCATAGTCCACTGACCAAATTTGAGTACCTACCACATTATCCTCATTGGGTTGTTCTCCTTCTTTCCAGAAAGTATTATCACTTCTATTATATCCACTTACCGGTAAAAAACCGCTATATGAAACGCTCTCGACCTTAGATAATGTGCTCACCTGCTCTTTAAAAGATTGACGCTGATCATTAAGCATATAAGCGTCTTGCACCAAAATCACCTGCTCTTTTGTATACCCTAAATCTTTATTCTGAATGAATTGTAGCTGTTGGTAAATCGCTATAGTACCTATAATCAAAAGTATAGATATAAAAAACTGAAAAACTACCAATCCACTCCTTATTACCACATTTCCAGTACCTAATGAAACTTTCCCTTTAAGAGTTTCTACTGGCTTAAAAGAGCTTAAATAAAAAGCAGGGTAAATTCCAGCCATGATTCCTACTGTAATGCCTGATAAAATAAATAGGAGAATAAATCCAAAATCATATTGAGGTAGCGATAAGTTTTTTCCCGTAATATCATTGAAGGCAGGCATTAGAAGGACTACTAGAAACAGGCCAATAGAAAATGAAATTAAACTAACTAGCACTGATTCTATCAAAAATTGTCTTACCAAATGAGATTTTCTTGAACCCAAAGCCTTTCTTACTCCAACTTCCTTAGATCTGTTTGCAGATCTGGCCGTTGATAAATTCATAAAGTTAATACATGCCAAAATTATGATGAAAATAGCTATTACAGAAAATAAAATTACTACATCTATATTTCCCATTATGGCAATATCAACTGTGTAATCAGAATTCAAATAAACATCTTTAAGACTCTGAATTTCAATTACATAATAATTTCCAGATGCAGAAAGCTCTTCCATGGTCTTCCCCATAAATTCATAAATTTGCGGTGCCAAATATTTATTTACTACTTGATTTACCTTGGTACTTACTTCAGC
This sequence comes from Marivirga sp., assembly GCF_024636815.1. GTDB lineage: Bacteria > Bacteroidota > Bacteroidia > Cytophagales > Cyclobacteriaceae > Marivirga. The sequence goes on along the minus strand of NZ_JAGXGF010000060.1, from coordinate 2,325 downwards.
AGGATCCGCACCAGGTTGCACAGCGAAATATGTATAAAAATTATTACTGGTAAAAGAGGTTCTATTGGCTGTTGGTAAATTAGCCATGGAGATGAGAAAGTCAACAGAAAAATGAGAGTTGCTAGGAAAATCCTCATAAACAGCTGTAATGACATATGTCTCTCTCCCATCTAGTACAAGTGACTGGTTGAGAGCACTTTCATTTGGAAAATACTTTTGAGCTATCGTTTCACTGATAGCAATAGTATTGGGTTCTCTAAATTGCTTCTCTGGATTCCCTTCTTTCAATGGAAATGTGAAAAGTTCGAAAAAACCTGAGTCTGCGAACATTAAGCTCTTTTCTTTAAAACTTTGTTCCATATTAGGTCTTTTTACAGAAAAGCTTCCAAATTTTCGAAGCCTCACAGCTTGCTCAATTTCTGGCACTTCCTCCTTTAGAACAGAAGCTAAGGGTGCAGGAGTAAATGGAAAACTAAACTCATTATCTCCTAATTTGCCTTCTCTTGTAGCACGATATATATTACTTCCGTTTTCATGAAAATTATCGTACGAAAGCTCATTTGAAACATATAAAAAAATTAACATGCTACAGGCCACCCCTACTGATAATCCGGTTATATTAATGATGGAATAAAGCTTATGCTTTCTAAGGTTCCTCCAGGCGATTTTTATATAGTTTTTTAGCATAATGATATATGATTAGATTCTATTCATTTTTTAAGGAATTCACAGGGTTTACTGTAGTGGCTTTTATTGCCTGATAGGCAACTGAAATCAATGCAATAAATAATATGGATATAGCTGTTGAAACAAATATCCAGACACTGATATTTGTATGAAAAGCATAACCCGAGAGGAAACTAGTTCCCAGATACCATGCTAGCGGAATGCCTATTGCCAATCCGATAGCTACCAATTTTATAAAATCACTACAAAGCATAAGAATTAACTCAGCTATGGAAGCCCCCAGCACTTTTCGGATGCCTAATTCTTTAATTCTCCGCTCTGCCGTAAAGGATGCCAGTCCAATTAATCCAAGACAGGATATAAGCACAGCTACTATGGTAAAACTCATGGACAATTTTCCAATCACAGCTTCAGATTGATACTCTCTGTCAAAAGCCTCATCAAGAAAAGAGTATTCAAAGGGATGCTGAGGACTTGCTTTCTTAAACACTTTTTCAATCTCACCCAGGGTTTCTTTCATTGGTTTTTCATGATCCACTTTAACAAGAAAATACTGACCAATTTGCTCTGTATAAAGGAAAATAAGAGGCTCAATACCTGCACTTAAATGATCATTATGAAAATCATCTGTTAAACCAACGATCCTGCCCGGCCCATTCCACACTTCAATCTCTGTACCTATTACATTTTCTGGGCTTAGACCCATCACTTCCATGGCTTTTTTATTGATGATGTAATTTGACTGATCCTGACTTAAATCTGTGAAATTTCTACCCTTTAAAACATCAATATTGAGTGTGGGAATAAGACCTGCATCACAACGAAACAGCTTGAATTGGAGGGATGAATTAACCGGTTTACCCGGCCATTCAATTTCTGTAGTGGTAATGGGAATAGTAAAAATATTACTCCCGGCAAAAGCTACATCCTTAACTGATGAGGATTGAAGTAATTCATTTTTGAATGAAGTATTATTCTTTATAAGTTCCTCATTACTATCAATTAGAACAATATTATCTTTTTCGAAACCAAGATTTTTGCTGCTGATAAAAGCTATTTGTTCATAAATAATAATGCTTCCTGCTATTAATACAATAGAGACCACGAACTGAATGATCACCAAGGTTTTTCGTAGTCCACTACCGGAAAGGGAATTCAGTACATTGCCTTTTAAGGCCAGTAAGGGTTTAAAAGAAGAAAGAAAGAATGCCGGATAGCTTCCTGCACAGAGTCCACAAATTATTGTGATAAGCAAAATACCAATAATAAAAACAGGTTCTGTAAAGTCTATTATTAAGGATTTATTGGTTATTTGATTGAAAAAGGGCAATAATTGCCATACAAATATTAGGGCTAATACTAAGGCAATAAATGATAGTACTATTGCTTCAGCCATAAATTGTTTGATTAAGGACGACTGTCCGGCACCAACTAACTTCCTCACTCCTACTTCCTTGCTTCGGGTGGCAGATCGCGCTGTAGCCAAATTCATGAAATTAATACAAGCCATCATCAAAATAATGACTGCTATAAAACTAAAAAGGACTACTTGCTCTATGCGGCCTCCGGCACTTTTACCATTTTCAAAACTGCTATAAAGCCTAGATTTATGGAATTGAAATAAGAATGGAGTGGTAG
>NZ_JAGXGF010000059.1 GCF_024636815.1 Marivirga sp. | reverse complement strand
TTTCGAATGCCATAACTTCTTTTTTAATGCAAATACTGACGGTAATTTTAAGTTTTCCAAAATTAACCGTAGATTTAAACGTTTATTAAACGTTTAAATCTACGGTTATGAAGGCATGTCCAAATTGTGGAGAAGAGGTGATAGGCAGGGAAGGCAAGAAGTTTTGTAGTGCTTATTGTAAATCTAATTTCCACTATCAAAGAAATAAGGAAAATGAATCGAGCTTATTCAAGAAGATCGATAAACAGCTTAAGCTGAATAGAAGAATATTAAAAAATTACAACCGTGCTGGAAAAGCTATGGTCAGGACAGAGGGGTTAGCTAATCATGGCTTCAGTCCTAACTATTTTACGCATTACTGGAAGAACGGAAAAGGAAACGTCTATCTTTTTTGTTATGAATATGGTTTTCTTTCATTTACCGATGCTAAAGGAATAAAGAAATATACCCTTATCAAATGGCAGGAACATATGGAATTTGCAAATTGATTTTTATTGGTTGCATTTTAATGATTTGGTTGAAGCGGACGCTTCGACCGTAGCTGTAAATGCAGTATTTCAAAACCCAAAAACAAAAAAAGCCTGACTAATAAAAGTCAGGCTTCTCAAATCTCTGATATGTCATAATTATTTACTCTTCATCTTCTTCATCTTTCAATAAAGTATAGGCTACAATACCGCCAACTAAAGCTACTCCACCTACAAATAATCCGATGTTGAAATTTCTTTGAATTTTCTCTGCTCTTGATAAATAGCTAGAACCAATACCTCTTTTAGCAATAAAGCTTTCTAAATCGTTTACTTTATTTTCTAATTCTTTTAGTGTTTTCTCTTTTATCGTTGACATTTTGTTGATTTTTAAATTATAAAAAAAAACTTAATAACAAGTCATTCTACTTAAGTATACCGAATTTGTACGCTTATTGTTGCATTTTACTTTGTTTAAAAGGAATAAAACTAGGTTTATCCATTCAAACCCCTTAATGTGCTTCAATTAAAAAGCAGATGAGAAAAATTAATTCTTCCTCTCTACATTCCCTGATCCATATTCCTTTTTGATAATTTCTTTAGTAGCACCTCTTACTAACATATTTCCACTTCCGTAAATTTTCGCGTCTAGCTTATCGGAAACATTAATTTTTATCGATCCTAAACCATACAAGCTGGCATTCGCATTTTGCGCTTCAAATTCGAAGGCTTCTATACTGCCTGCACCACTGTTTTCCAGTACCAAATTATCGGTATAACCTTTAATAGTTAGATTCCCGGGCCCGGCTAATTTAGCATCTATGTTTTTGGTTTTTACATCTACTTCCATGCTTCCAGTTCCTGCAACAAGTAGATCAAGATTATCTGCTGCAATGGAATTCTCTGTAATAAGCCTACCATTTCCATTCACAGATAATTTTTGAACATCCTTAATAGAAACATACACTTTAAGTGTTGGCAAAAGCTTAATATTATCTATTTTTTGCCAAATACTCTTACTAGTTTTAGAATCGTCTTTTTTAATATTTATATGTAGTACGCCTTCTTCAACTATGAATTCAGATAATTCATAAATTTCTTTTTCAGCCTCAACTCTAATTTCTTCTTTGTTGGATTGTTTTACATATACAGTATAAGCTGAGTTATTACTGATACTATGGAAATCAACTATATTGACATTATAGTTATTTACCTGTGCTGAAATTGAGGGTGAAATAAATAACAATAGTACTCCCAGAATAAAAATTGGCTTTTTCATCATCTAAATTTTTTGGTGATGACTATCAAACGAACTAACATGGAAAATGTTAACTAATGTAAGTAATTAAGATAGATTCAATAAATTTGTCGATTAGCATTTAGTTTTTAGGTTTAAACAAAAAGAAGGCTTGCTAATCCAGCAAACCTCCTTCTCATTTAATGATTTCGTAATTTTATCTGATCACTCTTTCTGGAAAAACTACTACTGACTCATTTCCATTTTTATCAACTGCAGCCACACCGAAATAATAATTGTCTATTACAATTCCTTCTAAAGTATGTTCATTTACTTTTCCAACATAACGGAAATTATCCCAAGTAGGGGAGGTAGTCAATCTCCAGTAAATCTTATAACCAACTATATTGTTATCATCTGATTTATCCCAGGCTAATTTGGCTGATGGCTCTACCACTCCACCTATCCCTACATTTTGTGGTGCAGGTGGTGCCCAGGCCAATCCAGCTAGAGAAATAGCATTTACAGCAGTGAGTTTTTTAGCATATCCAAAGTTCACGCCTTCCACTACATCTCCATATTCTATACCATCTTCCACTCGAATATCCTGATGTTGTCTATTATAGTTTTCATGGGCTTCCATAATTCGTATACCAGCAAAGCCCAAATCATTAAAAGGTCTGTGATGACCACCTCTTCCAAATCTATCCAATCTGTAAATCATCATTGGATTCATTTCAGGCATATAAGTTTGGGTTTGCTTGTGCACATAACGAGCCAATTGTCTGGAAATTCCATCCACTTCACCTCCATAATATCTGCGCATAGTGCGTTCTCTTTCTGTTTCAGTTGGAGGAACAGGCTCAGAGAATATTCTGAAGGTGCGGTTGTCAATTACGCCATCCACTCCTTCAATATTTCCAATCATATCATTATTAAGAATACCTATAATATTCCATTCCTTTTCCTTCGCATATTTGGCAAGTCCAGCTCCACCAAACAATCCTTGTTCTTCTCCAGAAAGCCCAACATAAACAATGCTGTTTTTGAATTTGTATTTTGAAAGCACTCTAGCAGCTTCAATGGTACCTGCCATTCCAGAAGCATTGTCATTAGCTCCGGGCGCATCAGTTTCATAATCCATAGTATTACTAGCACGAGAATCTATATCTCCTGACATTAATACATGGTTGTTAGGATAATCAGTACCTTTTTGAATAGCAATTACATTCACTACCCAAGCATCTTTTGGCACTCTGCTGTTGCCTTCTTTTGTCACAAAATCTTTTTGATAAAATACTTCCAGGCAACCGCCACATTCTTCAGAAATTTTATCAAATTCTGCTTTTATCCATCTTCTGGCGGCACCAATTCCACGTGTATTCGAAACCGTATCCGAGAATGTATTTCTGGTTCCAAATCCTGCTAAAGTTCTGATATCACTTTCAATTCTGTCTTCGGAAACGGCTTCCACTATATCGTAGTGGCGAGTATCTACCTCTTGAGGTACTTGGCTAAAACCTAAAAAGGCAATAGTACTTAATGCAAATGTGAGTATATATTTTGTCATAGTATTATTTATTTTCCTTGAATATATGAATACCAAAATCAAAAAGTAAGGAAATTGTTAGGGAATGAGCTTCATCTTTGATGAATGGAAGGAAAGTTGGAAGATTGAAGCAGAAAGTTTAGGTCAGAACCGAAGGTCTGTACACGGCTAAGAAAAGGAATATGTGGAAATAAAGTTGGGTAATCTATGAAATTGCACTTTCAAAAATCCATCATTCTTCACCCCACATCCAACAAAAAGAACCTCAGAGCATCAAAGAAATTGCGTGAACCCCGATTATTACAGGATTTGGGCTGCTTACCTGATCAGCCTTCCACTGTTATCCTGAATACCGTAAAACGGTAAACGAGGCACCGACCGAAGTCGGCATGAGGCCTGGCTTTACAAGCTTGCTTCACCCGGTATTGTCATACTTGTTAGGTTCACCAAAATTTGTTTAACACCCTGAGGATACTGCAAAATTACAGCTTTCAAGGTTCAAACAAGAAGACATTCCGGAAAGTTTTCCACAGCAGAAATTTAATTCAAAAACTAAAGTAATAAACGCTTTCAAACTGAATATTATGGTCACGCTCATTACTTATCAAATCGCTGTTTCGGTTCACCATTGAGAATTGGATTTTTTGCCCACTTTTGATAAGTCTTCCTATTCCCAATGAAAATCTGTTTTCAAGTTCATCACCAACTCTATTAAAGGCGTAAACCAGCTCATTTCCTGCAATCAGATAAAATTCTTTCGGGTCTAGATTTTCACCCTGCAATGGAAAATCATTACTAATGGCATATCTTAACCTGGTTAAATAGTCAAAAGAACGGAATCTTTGCTCTATCCTAAATTTATTTCCTAGTCTATAGCCTCCAAAATTTGTAATAAAGGCAAATTGTTGCGTAATTCTGTGCTCCCAACCACTTTGTGGTTCAAATGGATCCACTGTTCTGTACATATAGCCTAAACTCAGTTTTTTACCACCAAAAAGGGTATAGGTTCCAAAACTTCTAATTTCCCATCGATCGGTTTTGAAATTTTTTTCTCCTTCTCCGTAGTTAGTGAATCGTTGTCTTCCCGTAAGTGAAATATTATAACTCCACCTGCTATCGATTTTTTTTGTTAGAGATATTCCGGGCTCCCAACGGATAGAAGGACTTTTTTGAGCTTGTCCTACAAATTGAATGAAAAAGAAACAGAGAATAAGACTTTTAATAAAGTACGTTGTCATCAGTCCTTTTAATGATTTTCTTGATTTGTTCTTTTTTACCCTCAGCATCGAAAAGAAATTCGAAAAAGCCTCTTTCGTTATCCTGATTTAGTACTTCAGCTTCAATTTCATATTTGATAATAAGATCATCCAGATCCATCTCTAAAAATTCAGCTACATATTCTTCATCATCATCTATTTCCAATTCCCCATCTTCGTATTCCTCTTCTCTATTATATTGGATTTGAATTCTAATTAGCTGATGTTTTTTATAATTAGATTGAAAATATTGCTGGATATTTTTCTGAATATCTTTTGGGAGCTCATCTAATTCTTTTAAGATTTCGATATCCAAAAGGCTGCCGTCTTTATAAAACTTGACACTTATTTTTTCATCCTTATAGATTGTTTTGACTTCAAAAAAATAATTATCCTCTTCATGATCCTTAAAATATCGTGTTCTTTTTCCTTTTTTGAGAATAGGTTTAATTAATTCCAATGCTACTTCAGGGAATTCTTCTTGCTTGATTTTTTCCTCTTTTTCATATTTCACATCTATTTCTTGGGCATAAGAAAGCTTGGGAAAAGCAATGAAAGCCACGATAATCAGTGGATATTTGAAAAAAGAACTCATATTTTATTCATTTAGTAGACTGTCCATTTTTGTGTTGAAATCCTGGACAAATTCATCATAATATTTCCCCGTCCCGGGGCCATTAAAACCAGTGTGGATACTAACTAGTTCACCATTCTTGTCAATTATAATCATAGTAGGGAATGAAATAACACGATTTAGCATTGGAAGTGTTTTAGAAGCTTCTTCCTTATCATTAGTGCCAGCAATCAGGAAGTCATATTTCACATCATACTTCTTAATCATTTTCTCCACCCTGCTTTTTGCATACTCAAAATCATCTTTTGCTTCATAGGCCAACCCTATAATTTCAACTTCTCTATCTTTATTCTCATCATACCATTGGGTAAGAAACTTGGTTTCATCCATACAATTAGGACACCAAGTACCAAATAATTGAACGATGACTACTTTGCCTTTGTATTTCTCATCGTTTAAGCTCACTTTTTTTCCTTCCAAATCTGGAAAGCTGAACGCAATATTGTCATATCCTTTTTTCAGAAAGGTTAAGGAATCAGGATGAGGTAGATCTGCCTCTTCATTTCTGAAAGCAGTCCAACTTTCATACCAATCTTTTCCTGAGTAAAAATCACCTTTTAAAGTATCACCACTTTGCAATTCGGCTTCAAAAAGATAGGCATGATTCCCGTCAAAAGTGCTTAATTTCATTTGATTTCCTTCTGCAATACCAACTAAATAGCGGTAATCTCCTAATGGTGTTAAGAATGTTCCTTTAATATCCTTTCCATTTTGCTCAATTATCCCAACAGCTTCAGTGGTGTCTTGCTCTTTAGGCTCAATGAAGGTTACTTCCCATTTTCCTGAAAAGTCAGCAGGTTGTTCATTTTCTGAATTTTTTATAAATCTGTTTTCACCTTTGTGAAATGTGATGGGAAGGACATAGTCTTCTTCATAATGTTTAGTATAAGTGCCTGCTAATACATTATTACCTATTTTCACATCTATAGTAATATCAAAAATATGTAAAGGAATATGAAGAGAATCATTTCTTTTTTTGATTTCATCAAGAATAATTTGTTCCTCTCCATTAATAATTCCAGCCTTAATGCTACCGTCTTTTTCTTCTTGGATTTGCATTTCAAAAGGCATGGTTTTACCCTGCATACTGATTTCTCCAATCCATTTTCCGGAGAGGTCAATCTTTTCTTTTTCAGGTGAGCATGCAAAAAATATAATTAGGACGCCAAGTAGATATAAATTCTTCATAGTGATTTATATGGATTCTAAAATTTAATTATAAATAAGTTATCAATTGATCATTAACAGATTCTCTAGAAATTGCTAATTGGCTTTATTTAACATTTAAAGAGTAATGCTGTTTTTAGATTTAGAAATCTAAAGTATAATACTTTAGAGAAATATAGAGGATAATTAGGATGTTTTTTTGTTTAGGAGAGTTAAGCCTTAGCTTTTAAAGCTACTTTAAATTCAGCTCCTTTTCCTTTTTCACTTTCCACCCAGATTCTTCCACCCATTTTATCGACCATGGTTTTTACAATGTAAAGTCCTAAGCCAGTAGATTCATCTGTACCGATTGGTTTGGCTGATAATTGCTGATATTTCTTAAATAAACGGCTTTTGTCATCATCTGTGAGACCAGGTCCTTGGTCTTTTACAGAAAAAATGATTTCACTTCCTTCTTGATAGATGGTGTAAGTTATTTGGGTTTCATTAGGAGAGAACTTGATGGCATTTGAAACCAAATTGTCAACAATTCTTCTAAGGTAAGTTCTGTCAACTTCGAGTTTTAGATTTTTATCAAGCACTTGCGTTATAAAAATAATATTCTTTTTGGCTGATAAAAGTTCATATGGCATTAAGCTGTTATCTATGAATGCTTGAATATCTATAACCTCTGGCTTAAATTTCTTATCGTCCAATACCATATTGCCAGTGTCCAGAAATCCTTTTACGATTTGCAACCCATCGGCAACTACTTGCTTAATAAGATTAATTCTTTCTACTTGTTGATCACTCAAGTTTTCTTCATTATCGGATAAAAGGAGCTGAACAATAGTATAAACTTTGGCAAATGGAGTCCTTAGATCATGAGTAACCTTTCCTAAGATATCGTTATCATCATATTGCTGAATAATACGTGATTCCTCAGCTTCCAAATCGGTAATACTTTTACTACTCGATTTGCTCTGAAATTCGGTAAGGTTGGCATTAATCTCATTATAGGCCACATTAAGTTTTCTGAAAAGAGAATTTAGTCTTTCATTGGCAAAATAAAGCTCGCTTACATTATCAAAAACCCATAATTCGCCTTCTTTTCCAGCGATATAAGCATTTTTACGAATAACTTTTAGGACTGTATTTTCAAATTTCCAAATCCAATCTTCACCAAAACTAGAAGGTAGCGTGTTTAAGCTAATCATATTGCTGCCTACTAATTCTACCTCTTCTTTATTGGTTACTTTTAGCTTAAGTTCGGCTAATTTTTTATTGAAAAGTTCTGAAGAAATCGATTTTTCATTTTTCCCTAATCCAAATATTTCAAGAGCCTCATTATTCAACCAAGTATCACCATTTTTATTTTCTGTAAAAACAATGGCTTGAGGAAGCCTATCTAATATAGTCTCTAACCGCTGAGATTTTGATTTTTCCTTCCTTTCATTATTGATCAATAAGATTAACTCTTTTAACCTTTCAGAAATAACATGAAAGAATTTTTTGTCTTGAGATGTTAAATCAAATTTATGTTGTGAAGAGAAACCGATATAAATTTTTTTGTCATTTATATCGATTGGAAAAATCAAATGGTGTTTAAATAATAAAAATGGCTTATTGATTTCAACTGTAAAGAATGGATGTTGACTTTTCTCTTTCAATTCATGATTGAAAGGGATACTTTCTTTAATAAGAGGATTATCTAAATCCCATTTAAGGCAATTGTCTTTTTTATTTTCTTCTACCACCCAGTGTTCATCAGCTCCAAATTCCTGGTTGATGAAATTCAGCATATTGCTCAATGCTTTTGCAGGAACTCCATTTGCTTCAACAAATGAGCTTTCCTTCATTATTTTAAAAAGAAGTTCTCCTGGAAGTTCAGAAGCAATTTCAGCAGTATGTCCTAATTTGTAAGCCATAAAAAGTACTCAGGATATTAAATTATTTCAATTCATCCCTAAAAACAACTTAAATATACGCTAAAAATCACATCTTATCGAAAAAATAGAAATGAATATTTCTATTGATGGTATAAAAATTTGGTGAAAGCCAGTCAGTTTTATATTCAATCAGCTAAAGTGTAATAAAAAGAAGGAATAATGGGAAGAGACTAAATAAAATTCGACAAATGGATTAAGGATAATCTCCGCTTAAAATATCGGTTAAGAAAACCTGTTTCTTTTTAGCTTTTTTCTTGGCTAAGAAAACGTTCAATTTTTCATCAAAATAAATTTCATCGTATTGATTGTCAATAAGGGAAGTTCCTTTTTCGGATAGGATTCTGGTTGTTTCATATTTTTCTACTTTGAAGAAATCATTTCCCACCACAATATTATCGAAATTCGGGTAGCTAATGACGTTACCGTTCAAATTGGCAATCCCCCATTTTGATCCTTTACGTAATAAATAAAATCCTTTCTCTTTTATGATTTCATCATATTCGGCTTCGATAATAAAATTACCATTTACATCAACTAATCCATATTTATTATTGAAAAGAACAAATGCGGTATTATTTTCAAAATCAGATACTTTAGAATAATAGGGTTGAATAACTAAATCTTCGCTTCGGTTTATAAATCCCCATGAATTTCTGATTTTAATTGCTGACCTATCATCATGAAATGAGCGAACGGCATCATATCGATTAGCAATTCTTAAAATACCATCATGATTAATAAAACCCCAGTGGCCATTTTTTTGAATGGCTATGTATTCATCATTGGAAAAAATGATAGTATCATAACTATTTATTCTAAAAAGTTGGTCGCCATGTTTATTTAATGAAATATGTTGATCGCCATTTCGAAATAAGATTGCTGAGTTTCCATGTCCGCTATATTTGCCTTTCATAAAATCAGTTAGCGCATTTCCGTTGATATCAACTAATCTAAATTTATCATTTAAATCTTGCTCCACTACAAAACTGCCATAGAAATCATAATACAATCGCGCTTCCGATTTTTGGTTTCCATCAGCTATAAATTCTCGCAGATATTTATCTACCATTTTATAGTGGGAGTTGTCTATAGGTTTTATTTCTCTGTATTGAGGTGGGATTATCCAATTATTTTCTTGGTCAATTACGCCATATTGATCTTTGAAGTTTACTATATAATGAGCTCCGTTTCTCTGAATTTTGCCGTAAAGAGGAGGGATGATTTCTTCTAAATTCTTATTAAAAACACCCCAATTTGATTTTATTTTTAATGCAATTGAAGCATCTGAAAATTTATATGAATCAGCTGCTAAGGATTCACCCTTTGTGTTGATGATGATGTATTCATAACCCTGATAGGTCTTCTTTTTTGCTACAAAGAAATCCTCATTCCAAATAACTTCGCCATTAAATTTCTCACTGATTATTTTATTGCTGTCTCTGGCTATATATGTCTGGGTTGCCTTATTTAGAATGAAATTATCTCCAAAAACACCTATTATATCAGCCTGGAATACTTGCCTGTTCTCTTGTTTAATAGTATTATGAATTTGCGCAAATGAAGAAGTGTTTTTTACTAATAAGCTATCATTAAGATAAAAAATGGAGTCGGCTTCTTGCATACCAATCTCTCTTCCCTTTTTATTTATGATGGTCCATTTATCAAGCGGTGTGACAAAGATGTGCTTACCATTATTCCATTCGATCTTTTTATATTCGATTGGCAATAAAATTTTGCCGTCTTGCCGGATGAGTCCTTGCTTACCATTTCTAAAAATTATAGCCACACCATCTCTGAAAGTTGAGACACTGTCCATATTTTTTAATAATACTTCAGGTTTTGAAGCTAGTTTTATGAGTTCTTTTTCCCCATTATTTTTTGTGAGGGTAAAATTATTATATCCTAAATAAGCTATGTGGAAATACTCAAATGGAACTTCTGTTTTGCCAGAGGAATTAATTATTCCGAAGTAGATGTCTTTTTCTTTTTTTGTTGCAGTGATGAGGTGATTGCCGGCAGGATATATATTTCGGTAGCTTGGCTTTATTTTCGGCTTTCCATTAGCTTTGATGAGTCCATAAAACAAAACTTTAGAATATTTACTTTTCTGTGAAACTATGAATAAGTCATCATCATAAGGAATTAAGCAATTATATCTTGCTTTTGAAATTGTTTCAAAGTCCCTGGACATTAAACCCCATAAGTCATTTTCTTTGTAACCAATAAATTCACTAATATTTCTGCTTTTGCCGTCAGACCAGCCAAAAGCCTCGTATTTGGCATTAAGCAATATATTTCCACTTTCATTTTTAATACCTTTTTTGCCATTTTCTAAGAAAACTTCTAAAGTACTATCATGAGGAATGTCAGCATAAGCCTGCGCCTGACTGGCATAGGCAAATAAAGACCATGGTATTAAGAAAATATAAATTAATTTAGCCATATAAAACGGTTCATGACCGACTTATTATTTGAGGATACACAACGGAATTTTAAAAGGCTCTGTATCTCCCCCAAAAGGGAGGATAGGAGCCAAAATTGAATCAGCTGAAATGTCAAAAATAGAAAAGTAAAAGCAGTCTGCATAGTTTATGAAGGAAAAGAATGATTTTTTCGATCAGGTATACCAAGTTGTCCGATTAATCCCAAAAGGAAGAGTGACATCTTATGGTGCCATTGCTAAATACTTGGGAGCGGCAAAAAGTTCCAGAGTTGTAGGGTATGCCATGAATGCATCACATGTTATGGAGGGTATCCCGGCACATAGAGTGGTGAATAGAAATGGATTGTTAACAGGTAAAATGCACTTTGAAACGTCTGATGCGATGCAAAATGCACTGGAAGCTGAAGGGATTAAAGTAAAAGAAAATCAAATTCAGAATTTCGAGAAAGTATTTTGGAATCCTATGGAAGAATTGGAGATTTAATGGATTGCTAGTCAAGATTTGAAATCTTGACTACATATGGTAGGATTTGTAATCCGTTTGTAGGAGCAGATTTTAAATCAGTGGATAATTAATTCGGAATTACAAATTCCTAATAGCTAGCTCACTGAAAAATATTTTCCAGATATTTATTTCGAATATCTCTATAAATATAAAAATCCGAATCTATACTGGCTATTTGATGAATTCCTTTTACTTCTGAGACAACAATCAAGCTTGCATCTGCCAAATCCATCGGCACATCATCATATTTTTTGGTTAATTCCGAAAGGCGACTGATATGATCGTGCTCCATTTCATAAATTTTCAAGCCACCTCTTTCTATCCATTCTAAAAAGTTAGCCTGTGCTTTTGTGCTAAAGCTCAGCATATGGGAAGTTTCAGTAATCACAGGCCATGTTGTAATCAACCCTCTTTCGAGTGTTTTAAGAAATGAGATAGCTTTTAAATGGTATTGGTCGCTTCTGTCAAAAAGCGCAATTAAAGGTCCTGCATCAATGAGAATGTTTTTCATCTAGCATCTTTTTTAAGCGTTTTTTATAGGTAGTAGATCGGTCGGTTTCATTGCTTGAAGCTGCTCCAAATAAATCTTGGCCAGATTCAAAAGCAGAAACTTCCGACTTTTTTGTAAGATATTGCGCAAGTGCCTCTTTAACAACCTGAGATTTTGAAAGCCCATTTTGCTCACAGTATTCTGTCAGTTTCTTTTCTTCCGATGATGTTAGTCTTGTAGTAAGCATCTTTTTATCCTTAAGTATTACAAATGTAATACAAAATTATTGGTGAACAAGTTCAAAGTTATTTTTTTTTATTAAAAACAACCCAAAGAAAGTAAGTAATCCATTGACTACCAGTATTTCAAAGCCAAACTTATAACCGTAAAACCAAGCTTCGGAATTTTCATTGATGATATAAGAAAGGATAGGAGCAAGCACAGCTATTAGCGGAACCCATTTATCTTTTAATTGATATTTTGTGATCAATCCGAAAGTAAATAACCCCAAAATTGGTCCATAGGTATAGCCCGCAGCTTTAAAGACTGCAGTAATTACGCTTTGGTCATTAATAGCTTTAAATGCTATGATGACTAAAAATAAAATGACAGAAAAAGCCAAGTGAACTTTAATCCTGATTTTCTTTGAAATCGGTTTGTCATCCTGTCCTAAGCCTAAGAAATCCACACAAAATGAGGTGGTTAAGGCTGTAAGGGCTGAATCAGCACTAGAATAGGCAGCGGCAATTATTCCTAAAAGGAAAACAACTCCTGCAATCAAAGGAAAATGCTCCAGTGCAAGTAATGGGTATAAATCATCAGTTCTGGCAGGAATGGCAATATTCATTTCACCAGCGTAAATGTAAAGTAAGGCTCCCATGCTTAGGAACATGAAATTCACAATCACCAATACAATGCAAAACCAAAACATATTCTTTTGCGCATCTTTCAAAGATCGACAAGTCAGGTTCTTTTGCATCATGTCCTGGTCTAAACCTGTCATCACTATGGCTATAAAGGCCCCGCTGATAAATTGTTTAAAGAAATTTTGACCGCTTTGCCAGTCCCAAACAAATATTTCTGAATAGCCTGAAGCAGAAACTTTCTCAGTTAATTGTGACCATGACATATCTAAAGCATCTTTCATTAAATAAATACTGATAGCAACAGCCGAAATCATGAAAAGTGTTTGCAGGGTGTCCGTCCAAACAATGGTTTTAATACCGCCCCTGAAAGTATATAACCAAATTAAGGCAATAGTAATGGCTACGGTAACTGAAAATGGCCATCCGTAAGCATCAAAAATAGCTAACTGTAAAACTCCAGCCACTAAAAACAATCTAAATGAAGAGCCTACTATTCTGGATAGTAAAAAGAAAAACGCCCCGCTTTTATAGGAATATTTGCCAAACCTCTGTTCCAAATAAGTATAAATACTAATCAGGTTCAGGCGATAATAAAGTGGAAGTAGAACGGTAGCGATTACTAAATAGCCAACCAAATATCCTAATACGACCTGAAAATAAGCGAAAGCAGTATTACCCACTTCACCAGGTACACTGATGAAAGTTACGCCAGAAAGCGAAGCTCCGATCATTCCAAATGCCACCAGATACCAAGGGGATTGTCTATTGGCAGTGAAAAAAGTTAGATTATCGTTTTCGCGGGAAGTAAGCCATGAAATCCCCATTAAAACCAGAAAATAAATGGATATGACTGAAATGACCAGTATTGGATTCATAAAGGAATATTATGGTAGTTAAGCTCGAAATTACAATTATTGCCGATTTAAACTGATTTCTCAAATAGATTTATGGTCGGCTTTTCTTAAATTAATCCGAAGTTGGTTAATTTTTCGTAAATTTGCATGTGAATTATGCTTAATTGTAACATTAGGCTTTTTTTAAAGTTATTGAATCGTGATGAGTGATTTTAAAATATTTTATCAGTTAGAAGAAGACAAAAGAGAAGAGGTTTTAGAAACCACTTCTGATGAGGATATCAATGATTTGATAGTTTACAATGATGATGTGAATACATTTGACCACGTAATCAATACATTGGTAAAAGTTTGTAAGCATACTCCTGAACAAGCCGAGCAATGCACCCTTTTGGTGCATTATAAAGGTAAATGTGCAGTTAAGAAAGGCTCTTTTGTTGATTTAATTCCTTACAGACAAGCCATAGTAGATGAAGGAATTAATGCGGAGATAGAATAATATGGAGTTTTCCTCTAAGTTAATCGAATCTGCAGTTAATGAATTTTCCAAGCTTCCCGGCATTGGTAAAAAGACTGCTTTAAGATTAGTACTACATTTATTAAAACAAGACGAAAATTTTACTACTGATATCGCGCAATCTCTAATAGATATGCGTCAGAATATCAAATATTGTAAAAAGTGCCACAATATTTCTGATGAGGAGGTTTGTAATATCTGTAAAAGCCATAAAAGAGATAATTCTATTATCTGCCTTGTAGAAGACACTAGAGATGTATTAGCAATCGAAAATACTTCTCAATATAATGGCTTATATCATGTTTTAGGAGGAATTATTTCTCCTATAGAAGGAATTGGGCCTGAGGATTTGACCATCGACAGTTTGATGGAAAGAGTTTCCTCCGCAGAATCAGAAGTAAAAGAAATTATTTTCGGACTTTCCCCTACTATGGAAGGTGATACAACTGCTTTCTATATCAGTAAAAAAGTAAAGCAGTTAGGAATTAAAACCAGTACCATAGCCAGAGGAATCCCAATTGGTGGTGAATTGGAGTATGCAGATGAAATTACTTTAGGCAGAAGTATAGTAAGCAGAACGGCTTACGAATAGGTAAAAAACCTCAGCCTTAATTCTGAAGGAAATGTTGAAAAATAACTGCTATACTTTAACCACAAAAATTAATTCAGCTAAGCTGAAATGTCTTAACCTCAAAGTTGCACTAAGTCTTTCACAAAGGATACAAAGGGAAAGTCAAAGGCAGTAAAAAGAATCTATTTATTTTGGACTGTATTTTACCTGCGTGGTTTTGAAGTTTTCGCTAAATAAAAGTTAAGGATAAGGTTATTTTTAATCTCTTTTAACTTTCTAAACTTTAATTAAATAACAAACAAGAAATTAAAATCTCTTTACTGTAAATATAGCGGAAGGCTGCAAATCTCCTCCGTAGAACTTGGTGAAATTCTCTGTGACACTCAGTGGTTAAAGTAGAAGTAGCCTTTGGCTACCCTTTGTTTTCTTTTTTCTTTGTGGTAATGATTTATTGGTTTTGGCACAATACTTGGTTAATCCTTCATAACACCAAACAATTAAAGTTATGAAGAAGCACATTTTACTTCCGTTCGTTTTAGGTTTAGGGTTATTGTTTTTCTCTAATTCTGCAAAATCTCAAAATTTTCAAATTGTGGCTTCTTTTGGTACAGCGCACAACTGGGCAGTTCCAAATGCGGTACTTTATGAAATTGACTATTACTATCCTTATCATCAGATTGTTCATATCAATCGTGAGCGTAGAGGAAGAAATATTTTCTATAATGTTTTGCTAGAAGACAGAGGTCAGTTTGTGGAGGTCTTCTTCGGAAGGCATGCTATGATTTTGGATGTTAACTATTTTCATAGCTATCCATTAGCGCAACATATTTGTAATGGTCATTGTGGCTATCATGGTAATTTTTATAGAAGTCATCAAGTAGTTTGTAACCATAGAGGTCATGGAAATGGTCACCATAATGGTCATAATCACATTGCTTATAGAAGTGGTGGAAATCATAATACTTATGCAGCGAAAAGTAGTGCTGCTAATAGGAGTGTGAGACCAAATTATGCTTATAATAATTCGAGACAAGAAGTGAATAAAAATTCTTCTAGAAGAAATTCTGGGAATAGAAATCAAGTAAGCAGAAATTCTAACGCAAGAGTTAATAATTCAAGAGTCGATAATTCAGGCTCAGCCAGAAATGGTACTAGCTCCAGATTTGATGATAAAGCGAAAAAGTCTAATTCTTCGGTAAGAAGCAGTGAAAATAGAAGTTCTAGAAGTAGATCTTCATCTAATTCAAGATCGAGGAATTAGTAAGGTTAAGCTCTGTTGTTATTTAATGCAATAAAATTAACTCAGATATAAATTAAAAGAGCAGATGGATTTGTTTCCATCTGCTCTTTTTTTTAGCTCAGTTTGAAAAGGATCAATCTAATTTGACGGCCTTTACTTGGTTGGCTTGAACGAGCTCATTAAAAGCGGTTACTTTTTCATCCAAAATAGTATTTAAAGCATCTAAATGCTTATCTATTCTGGCTGTAACCTCTTTACTAAATTCTATAGCAGATTCAGTAGGCTTATAATCGCCCATTCCCACTAAACTATTCAAATGACCTAATTTATTGTTTAATCTTATAGGATAGTTCAATGGATCCTGGCGGCTTCTATTTTTAGTTTGATAAAGCGATTCTTCAATTTCCTTCATTTCTTCCAAAATGCTTTTCCCCATATTTTTTATGGTGTCAGCTTCTGCTTTTTTAATTACATCTTCAATCTGAACTCTAGCTTTTCGGATATCCTGAATAGCTAAGTTTGTTTCAGAAAGTTTTGATATCACTCGGTTTTGGAAATCAAATTGAGCTTTCAGATCTTCTAGTGAAGAGCTTGACCTGGGATCTTTTATAATTTCAAATTCCTGTGTTTGTGTCTCTCCATTTACTGAAAGTTCTACATCATATGCCCCGGGAAGGGCAGTTGGTCCGCTAGTAGAAGACCACCATAAAATCATACCTTCAAATCCTTCTGCATCAGGATATCGCATATTCCATATCATTTGATTGCTGCCGGGTTCAATGGTCAATTTTTCTTCTTTTGCCTTTTTATCAGGATGAGTGCTGTAAGTAGCAATTACTTTTCCTCCTTTTTCTTTATAGTGGATCTTTACTGTATCTGCAGAAGTAGTATCCTTCAAATGAAAATAAGTAATTACACCTGACTGCATATTTTCTCCAGTAGTTTTTGATTCATAACTTCTTCCGCCAATTCTATATGTTTTTTTAGGCTGGAAAAGATGAAAATCATTTTGTGTTACTTTATCGCTTAATTGGTGCAATACAGTTAAATCATCAATCAGCCAAAAGCCTCTTCCCTGAGTAGCAGCTATCAGGTGATTATCTTTTATAGTTAAATCTGTGATTGGAACTATCGGTAAGTTTAACTGGAAATTTTTCCAGCTTGCCCCATCATCAAAAGAGATATACATTTCGGTTTCGGTTCCGGCATATAGCAATCCTTCTTTCTCTGGATCTGCGCGAACAACTCTTGTGAAATGGTCATTTTGAATTCCATTTATAATTTTTGTCCAGCTTTTCCCGTAGTCCTTGGTTTTGTATAAATAAGGTTGGTAATCTCCATTTTTATAAGAAGTTGCCGCTATATAAGCCCCTCCTTTTGTAAATGGATCTGCCTCAATGCTATTGATCATAATCCATTTAGGCATATTTTCGGGAGTTACATTCTCCCAGTTTTCACCACCGTCTTTACTCACATGCACTAAGCCATCATCCGAACCTGTCCATAATAAACCTTCTTCATAAGGAGATTCTATTGCTGCGAATATAGTACAGTAATATTCTACACTTGTGTTATCCTTTGTAATTGGACCACCGGAAGGACCTAATTTACTTGGATCATTACGAGTTAAATCCGGGCTGATGGTTTCCCATTTATGACCTTCATTGGTAGTAACATGTAAATGATTGGAAGCCGTATATAATTTATTCGGATCATGAGGAGAAGTAAATATTGGGAAATTCCACTGAAAACGGTATTTCATTTCTTCTGCTCCGTGCCCCATTGGGTTGTCCGGCCATACGTTAATGGCTCTAATTTCCTCAGAATTATGATTGTAACGAGTTAAAAAGCCATCATAACTTCCACCATAAACCACGTCATTATTTTCATTATCAATTGCTAAATGTGCACTTTCACCACCTGCTGTTGATTCCCAATCTTGTTCTCCGATAACCGAACCAGTTGTTCGGTGGGCAATACGTACGGTTGAATTATCTTGCTGGGCGCCATAAATTCTAAATGGAAAATGGTTATCAGTA
Organism: Marivirga sp.; assembly: GCF_024636815.1. Taxonomy (GTDB): domain Bacteria; phylum Bacteroidota; class Bacteroidia; order Cytophagales; family Cyclobacteriaceae; genus Marivirga. The sequence continues at coordinate 1,691 of NZ_JAGXGF010000059.1, read as the reverse complement.
GTAACTCTATAAAATTGAGCAGTATTTTGATTCATATAAGTGCTCCAGTTTTCACCTCCATCAAAACTTACCTGTGCACCGCCATCATCAGCCATGATCATTCTTTGATTATCATTTGGATCTATCCACATATCATGGTGATCGCCATGTGGTGCTCTGCTAGAAGTAAAAGTTTTTCCACCGTCTTTAGATTGATGATAATCTACATTCACCACATACACCATATCCTCATCCTGAGTATCAGCATAAATTCTGGTATAATACCAGGCTCTTTGTCTCAACGCTCTATCATCATTGGTTTTTTGCCAAGTCTTCCCACCGTCATCGGAACGGAAAACTCCTCCATTTTCATTTTCAATAATAGTCCACACTCGATTGGAATTTTGGGGAGAAACCGTGATTCCTGAAATTCCCCATACGCCTTTTGGTAAACCTTTATTTTCAGAGAGCTTCTCCCAGCTTTCTCCGCTATCAGTTGACTTCCATATATCAGAGCCCGGTCCGCCACTAGAAAAATTAGAGGGAGATCTTCTTACATTCCAGGTAGAAGCATACATGATTCTAGGATTATTAGGATCCAAAATCAGATCTACAGCGCCTGCTCTATTATTGGCGAATAGTTTTCTTTCCCATGTTTTCCCTCCATCAATGGATTTATAGACACCTCTTTCTTCCGAATCTTTAAAAATATCACCCATTACAGCAGCATATACAATATCAGGATTTTGTGGATGTATTCTGACTCTGCTGATGTGACGGCTGTTATCCAATCCGATATGCTCCCAATTTTTTCCGGCATCTACAGATTTATACATTCCATAGCCATATGACATATTTCCGCGCAAAGTTTTTTCTCCTCCGCCTACATAAATAACGTTCGGGTCACTCTCTGCAACAGCTACTGCTCCAATTGAGCCTCCAAAATGGCCATCTGAAATACTCTCCCATGTGCTACCACCATCCTTGGTGCGCCAGACGCCACCACCGGTAGCCCCCATATAAAATAAATTGGGTTGGCCGATTACGCCCGTTACTGCAGCTGATCTTCCACCTCGAAATGGTCCTATGCTTCGCCATTCCAGTGCATCGTAAAGTTTTTCATCATATGATTTCGTCTTGTCGGCTTTTCTTCTTTGAGCATCCAGGTTGTAGGGTAGGACCAGAAGAAAAGCTAAAATAATATAGTATAGTCTTTTCATAATTATTTGATTTTAAGATGGAATATAATAGGGCTTTCACATAAATCCGATTGATATTTTATGAATGGTTCTTATCCATAAAATCCCAGTAAAAAACTTATAGCTAAGAATTGATTCTTTCTGGAAGATATTCGGTTTGCCGGTGTAGCCAAGTCTTTGTAAAATCCAGTTATAATAAATTTGAATTTAATGTTAAATGTTAGGTATGGTTACCTTTTGTATACCATATTATTTCTGAAAATAAATTTAATTATGACTAATTGCCTTCGTAATTATTTATTACCTGGGTTTAGTCTTAACTATTTTCAAATGGTATAATAATTTTTCTACACTGTTAGTTTGTACTTTAACTATAAACCTGAGTTCGATTCTAATTTAGGATTCAGAACGCCTGTAAATAGTGAGTTTCAACTAAAAATTCTGAAGCAATAGCGGGCTATTGTAAGGAATTTTTAGGAAGAAAATCGCTGTTTAGAGGTGGGATAGGAAAAG
>NZ_JAGXGF010000058.1 GCF_024636815.1 Marivirga sp. | reverse complement strand
GAATTACGGTTTTGAATAGCCCTGGCACGATTGATGCAGATTACAGAGGAGAGATTAAGGTTTTATTAGTTAATTTATCAGATGAAGCTTTTTTTATTGAATCTGGAGAAAGAATAGCCCAAATGGTAGTTTCTAAGCATGAGCAAATTAATTGGGAATTAGTAGATAGTCTGGAAGATTCTGAAAGAAGTGCAGGCGGTTTTGGAAGTACGGGCTAAAGCCCCCTAACCCGCCAGCTGGCGGGGAACGCTCACAGATTAAAATCAGCAAAAACAGCATGTTTCATCACTTTTTTTCTCATTCCATAAGTTAAAGATTCAATGAAGCGATACTATATCAAATTAAAATGCAAATGTGATTCCGTGCCACTCTCCCTATTCCCCCTTTGGGGGTTAGGGGGCATGGCTAGGGGCTTTAAGCAGCAGAACTAAGTTTTTGACATAATAACAAGCTGAAACAATAATTTTACTAATTTTACTAATTTTAAAAGTGATAGATAATTAAATTAAAAAACTAAAGGTCTTCTTTGAATATTCCCCCTTTGGGGGCTAGGGGGCTAGGGGGCTTTAAAAATATAAATAGTTATGAACATTATCATTCCAATGGCGGGCATGGGAAAACGCATGCGACCACATACATTAACAATACCAAAACCATTAGTACCTATTGCGGGTAAGCCAATCGTACAACGCTTGGTAGAGGATATCGCAAAAGTTTGCGGAAGTGAAGTCGATAAAATTGGATTTATTATTAAATCTTCATTTGGTAAAGAAATAGAGCAAAGTTTAATAAAAATTGCTGAATCTGTGGGTGCAGAAGGCTCCATTCATTATCAGGAAGAAGCTCTAGGAACTGCTCATGCCATTATGTGCGCCAAAGATTTATTGGATGGAAATACAGTTGTGGCATTTGCAGATACCCTTTTCAAAGCAGATTTTAAATTGGATACTTCTGAGGAGGGTATCATTTGGACTCAAAAAGTGGATGATCCATCTGCTTTTGGGGTGGTAAAAGTTAATAATGATAACGTTATTACGGATTTCATTGAAAAGCCAAAAACCCCTGTTTCTAATTTGGCTATTATTGGTATTTACTATTTCCAAAAAGGAGAGGATTTAAGGAAAGAGCTTCAATATCTTTTAGATAATGATATTAAAGACGCTGGCGGTGAATTCCAGATCACAGTTGCATTAGAAAACATGAAAGATAAGGGAGTGAAACTGCGCCCTGGAACGGTCACGGAATGGCTAGATTGCGGGAATAAAGATGCAACAGTTTATACCAATCAACGCTATTTAGAGTTTATAAAAAGTGAAGAATTAATAAGTAAATCTGCTAAAATAGAGAATACTGTTATCATACCACCAGTTTATTTAGGTGAAAATGTATCAATTAAAAACTCTGTGATAGGTCCGCACGTTTCCATCGGAGATGATACTGAAATTGAAGATAGCAGAATAATCAACAGCATAATCCAAACAAATTCCATCATATCTGAAGCACAAATTAAAAACAGTATGTTAGGTAATTTTGTATTATATCAAGGTGCAGCTAAAGATTTGAGTATAGGAGATTTTAATAAGGTGATTGAATAAGGAAAGAGTGAATATTAGGGCAGGGTATAGCATAAGTTTATTAGTTATTATAACTCTCTTGATGAGTCCGTTTGTGCTTTTAGCTCAAGTTCCGGAAACTCCTCAACATGAAGATGTATTGCCTGATGCCGATCCTTTAAAGGTTGACCGTTTTAATGTGGAGTTTTTGATCGTGGAGGGGATGCATTTCTTATCCATTGAAAATCCATCTAAAGCATTGGACAGCTTTATGAAGGCTCACCAAATCATGCCTGATAATGCAGCTATTAATTTCAAGATAGCTAAAATTCTCAAAGACAGTGAAGATACTGATCAAGCCTTATTTTATATCTCAAAAGCAACAGAAAAGGAAAAAGACAATTATTATTATCAAGTCTTAAAAGCAGAAATATTAACGGATAAGGGAGATTTGTCAAATGCTATTTCTACATATGAGGATTTATATGAATTTTCGGATGACGCTCCTGATGATTATTTACTAGAATTAGCTGCTTTATATCTTTACAATGGAAAGCCTGATATGGCGTTAAAAACCTATGACAGAATTGAGAACCGATTAGGGATATTAGAAGAAGTAAGTACGCAAAAGCAGAAAATCTATTTAAAACAAAACAAACTAAAAGAAGCAATTGCTGAAGGCAAAAATTTAGTAGAGGCTTATCCTAAAATTGGTGAGTATGCAGTTTCCGTTTCACAAATATTAGTTTCTAATGATAAGAAAGAAGAAGCTATTGAATATCTGAAAGAGTATTTAGATGAACACCCTAATCAAGCGGTAGCTGAAATGGAGTTAGCCAAACTATACAGACAGACTAATGAAATTGAACTTGCACTGGATTATTTTGAAAAAGCTTTCAGTTCTGAAGAAATTCAATTGGAAGACAAACTGAATAACTTTGTTGCACTTATTCAAAAGCTTTCAAAGGACGAGGATTTATCAAGATTAAAAAATTTAGGAAGAAGTATTTTAGAGGTCCATTCCACCGATGCCAATGCTTTTGCTGCTAATGGGGATCTTTATTTTGCACTAAAGGAGAAAGACAGTGCAAAATTTTTCTATAAAAAAGCAGTAGATATTAATGGTAATAATCTTCAGTTGTGGCAGAATTTATTGTCTTTAGAGATGGAGAATAAAAATTATCAAAAGGTAATTGATTATGCTGATGAAGCAATATCCTTTTTTCCGAATCAACCGGTATTATATTTATACGCTGGGTCTGCCCATTTTTCTTTGAAGAATTTTAAGAATGCCATAATGTTCTGGGAACAGGGTAAATCCATAGTTTATGGAAATGATAGACTAAAAAGTACTTTTGCCGCTCAATTAGCTGATGCCTATCATGCCAGTAAGCAATATCAAAAAGCCTTCAAAACTTATGAAGAAGCCATAAAGGCGAATCCTACCAATTATTTCGCTATTAATAATTATGCTTATTACTTATCTCTGAAAAAGCAAAATTTGGAAAGAGCAAAAGAATTATCTACAAGAATGGTAGAAGCTAACCCTGATAATGCTACTTTTTTGGACACTCACGCTTGGGTTTTGTTTCAGAAAGAGGAATATCAAGAAGCCTTAAAATATTTAGAGAAAGCGGTGCAAAATCAATCTTCTGCAACCATAATAGAGCACTATGCTGATGCGCTCTATAAAACCGGGCAGAAAGAAAAAGCATTGGAACAATGGAAGAAAGCCAAATTAATGGGTGGGGCTTCTGATTTAATTGATAAAAAAATATCTGAAAAAAAATATTATGATGCGTCTATTTAGTGTGTTGATTTGTTGTGCAGTTTTGATTTTTTCCTCTTGTGGTAAAAAGCTTTTACCTACATCCTCTGTGGAGAAAGAATACGCATTGGAGAAGTTTGATTTTGAGTATCTTCAAGCTAAATCTAAAATTAGGTTTAGCTCACCTGACAAAAGCTTAAGTTCAAGTGCTACTATCAGAATGAAAAAAGATAGTATTATTTGGGTATCGGTTTCACCAATTTTTGGCATTGAAGCAGCACGAGGATTTATTAGCCAGGATACTATTGTTTTTATGGATAGGGTCAATAAGGATGTCTATCGATATAATTATGAAAGTTTGAGTAACACTCTTAATTTTGAAGTAGATTTTGAAATGATACAATCTATTATTTTAGGAAATCAGGTTTTTGATTTTGAAGGAGATGATAACTTTTCAAAGAAATCTGGAGAGCTTAAAATTGATCAGAAAAGAGGTAGATTTGAATTAGAAACTTCAGCTTCAGTAAAAAATAGAAAAGTGGAAAATATTAAGGTTCGGGAGATACCCGATGGAAGTAAAATGGAAATTATCTTTTCTGAATTTAATGTTGTAGCAGAACAAGCATTTCCGTTTAGTACTTTTGTGGAGATTATATCACAAGGAAATAATGGAGATGAATCTACCCAAGTGGAAATCAATCATTCTAAAGTAGAGGTAGGCAATACTCCAATGTCTTTTCCTTTTAGCGTGCCCGGTAGATATGAAAATTAATTTTTTCCATATTGGTTTATTTGTATTCCTATTTACATTTGGTCATTTAGCTAATGCCCAAAAATCAAGGGAAGAACTCGAGAAAGAAAAAAAAGAAAATCTCGAGAAAATCAGTCAGGCAGAAAAAATATTAAATCAAACCACATCCAAAAAGAGGGCTACTATTGGTCAATTGAATGCCCTGAACTATAAAATTGAAGCTCAACAATCCTTAACGAATTCTATTTCCAATGAGCTTAACTTGTTAAACCAAAGACTAAATGAAATTGGCAGCATCATTAACTCTATGGAAAGCGATCTGGACAAAATGAAAGCAGAATACGCCAGCATGCTTTATGCTACCCAAAAAAGCAATCAGTCCTTAAGTAAACTAGCCTATATTTTTGCTTCCGAATCTTTTTATGAAATGTTTATGCGCCTAAAATACATGGAGTATTACGGGAAAATGCGGAGACAACAGGCAACTCAAATTGAGATGATTAAAAATTTATTAATTGGTCAAAAAGAAAGTGTTGAGGAAGTAAGGTTAGAAAAAAGCACTTTGTTACAGGAACAAATTTTTAGAAATAGGGAATTAAATAAATTAAAGCAGCAACAGAGTAGCCTGGTTGCAGAGCTGAATAAGAGGGAAAAACAAGTTAAAAATGAGATTGACAATAGGAAAAAGGCAGTTGAGAATCTTGAAAAAATTATAGCTGATTTAATTAAGAAAGAAATTGAGAAAAGTTCTAAAGGAGCTTCTTCTACTAAATTTGCTTTAACTCCTGAAGCTAAGGAGTTGTCTGATTCATTTGCTGGCAATAGAAATAAATTATTTTGGCCTGTTAACTCAGGTTTTATTTCTCAAAAGTCTGGTACCCATCCACATCCTGTCTATAAAAATATTCAAATCAATAATGATGGAATAGACATCCAGACTAATGAAAATGAGGAGATAAGAGCTGTTTTTGATGGAGAGGTAAGAAATGTGGCCTTCATTCCAGGTATGAACAATGTGGTGATGGTGCAACACGGAGAGTATTTCACGGTTTACGCCAAACTAAAAGATGTAAAGGTGAAGAAAGGAGATACAATAACTGCTAAAGAGACCTTAGGCATTGTTTACACAGATAGTGATGGTACCTCCGAAATCCAATTCCAAGTATGGAAGAATAACCAGAAACTAAATCCAGAGCAATGGTTGTTTAAGAAGTGATCATTTAATTCTCAACCCCTGAACTATTCTCCCGTTCTTAACCTATAAGATAAACAAGTAAGTAATTTTTTGATGAGTGATTGCTTAGGCAGTCAAATATTATTTAACTTTACGATCACATTTATAATTTAATAAGCAATGAACACAGTATTTGCATTTTTAGGAGGATTAGGAGGATGGGAAATTCTTCTGATCATGTTGGTAATTTTAATATTCTTTGGTGCTAAAAGAATTCCAGACCTTGCAAGAGGTTTAGGTAAAGGCATTAGAGAATTTAAAGATGCTACAACAGAAATTAAAGACAATATAGAAGACGGAGGTACTAAAAATACTACCTCTAAAACAGATAGTACTGAAAGTAGCAATACTAAAGACCAATAAAATTGGAGACCTATCACAGTCTATTTCAACTTCAGCAGGAGTTGAAGCAAGAAAAGTATTTCCTAAAATCAGTTGTTGAGCATTATTTAAAGCAAGTTGAGCAGCAAAAGGACCTCAATGTGTTTTTAGATGTTTATGAAACTGAAGCCTTGGCGAAAGCGGATGAACTTCAAAAGAAGTTAGATGAAGGAAAGCCATTAGGAAAACTATTTGGATTAGTGGTAGGCATTAAGGATGTATTGGTTCATAAAAATCATGAAGTCCGATCTGCATCTAAAATATTAGAAGGTTTTGAATCTCAATTTACAGGAACAGCAGTTCAAAGATTGATAGAGGAAGACGCCATTATCATTGGAGCCCAAAATTGCGATGAATTTGCAATGGGCTCTTCTACTGAAAACTCTGCTTACGGGCCAACCTTAAATGCGGCTGATAACTCAAGAGTGCCTGGTGGTTCTTCCGGAGCCTCCGCTGTTGCCGTTCAAGCAGGTCTTTGCATGGCTTCATTAGGAACTGATACAGGTGGTTCTGTAAGGCAGCCTGCAGCTTTTTGTGGAGTAGTAGGCATAAAACCTACCTATTCAAGAGTTTCTCGATATGGATTAATAGCTTTTGCTTCTTCTTTCGATTGCATAGGAGTTTTTTCAAACAATATTGAGGACAATGCACGCATCTTGGAAGTAATTGCAGGTCATGATGAATTTGACAGCACAGTTTCCAGAGAAAAAGTACCAGCTTATGCTGACAATCTACAGCTTAATAAAAAACTGAAGATTGCGTATGTAAAGGAAACTTTAGAAAACGAAGCTCTACAAGCTGAAATTAAAGAAGCTACTCTTTCTAAGTTAGAGTGGTTGAAGAGTGAAGGACATCAAGTAGAAGAAATTACTTTCCCGCATTTAGATTATCTATTACCTACTTATTACATATTAACTACGGCAGAAGCAAGTTCTAATTTGTCCCGATTTGATGGCGTACGCTATGGATACAGATCACCAGAAGCACACAATATGGAAAGTATGTACAAACTTTCCAGAACCCAAGGATTTGGTGAAGAAGTAAAACGCAGAATCATGCTGGGAACATTTGTGCTTTCCGCTAGCTATTTTGATGCTTATTATACTAAAGCACAAAAAGTTAGAAGAATCATTAGAGATGAAACCAGAGCCATTTTTGAGCACTATGATTTTATTATAATGCCGACCACACCAACTACTGCTTTTCCTTTGGGTGCTAATAGAGATAATCCTGCTGAAATGTACTTGGAGGACATTTTTACCGTTCAAGCTAATGTGAGCGGTATTCCGGCTATTTCTATTCCAAATGGCGTAGATACTCAAAATATGCCAATAGGCTTACAAGTTATGGCCGATATATTCAAGGAGAGCGAGTTATATGCATTTGCTGACTATTTGATGCAATCATAATCTAATTATTATGCAGGGAAAGGTGAAAAAATTATTGAGTATTGGATTGTGTTGGGCTTTTGCGGTTTCGTCTATTTATGCCCAGCAAACTGATTCATTGTCAATACCTACTGCAATTGGTTCCTTAATGGTAAGCATACCAACCGATTCTACTTTTATTACTGAAGATACTTTAAATAAAAGATTGATTCAATTTTCTCATCAATATGAATACATTCCTGAATACGAGCAAGAAATCATACAAGAGCGATTAACTCAAATTGAGAATGAAATACCATTGACCTACAACCCCATAGTCAATTCATTCATTAGTTATTTTACAGTTACAAACAGGGAGTACACTGAAAAAGTAGCCAAGTTACAAACAAAGTATTTCCCGATGATTGAGCGTTATTTGGAGAAATATGATTTGCCTGATGAATTAAAATATTTGGCTATAGTCGAATCTGGCCTAAACCCAAAAGCTAAATCTCCTGCAGGTGCTGTTGGCTTATGGCAGTTTATGCCATTAACTGGTAGACTTGATTACGGCTTATCTGAGAATTGGTATTTGGATGAAAAAATGGATATGGAAAAATCTACAGATGCAGCTTGTCGATATTTGTCTTTTCTCTATAAATATTTCTATAATGATTGGCCACTGGCGTTAGCTGCTTATAATACGGGTCCCGGGAATGTTCGTAAGGCAATTAGAAGAAGTGGTTACAAGAAAGATTTCTGGGAGATTTATCCGTATCTATATAGGGAAACCAGATCCTATGTTCCGCAATTTATCGCCATTATGTATAGCATGAATTATTTAGAGGAGCATAATTTCTTTATTGAGGAGTTCGAATATATGCCTGATTATGAAACCATTCCTATTTCTGGATTCTTAAGCCTACCCTTATTTGCGGAGCATTCTGGTATTTGTTTAGAGACTTTAAATGATCTTAATCCTGAGCTTAAGCGAGGTGTGATTTCTGATAATCACCCAATGTATAAATTGCGTATCCCTACGAATCAAATAGATTTTGTTACTGAAAATTTAAATGATATTATGCGATTTGCTGGTCAAGGAAAAGAACACTTTGAACGCTTGGCTAAAAATGAGGTAGGAAGTACTTATGGAAGACAAAGACTAACTTATAAAGTGAGGTCAGGGGATGTTTTAGGTAAAATCGCCCAAACTTATAATGTTAGAATTGCCGATTTGCAACAATGGAATAATCTTAGAGGAACCGTTATTAGAGTAGGACAACCATTAAACATTTGGATAGCTGATGATTTTTATGATAATGTAAATAAACAACTCACCGCAATAAGCCAAAAAGGGGTCCCAAATCAGGATGCAGCTTTGAAATCAGGTGAATACAGAGTTCAAAATGGAGATACTTTATGGGACATTTCCAGAAAATTTGATGGATTAACGGTTGAGAAGTTGAAAAAATTAAATAATTTGGACGGAAATGGGATAAAACCCGGTCAAGTTCTTAAGATTAAAGAAAATTCATAAAATTCAACACTATGTTAAAATTCAATAAATCATACTTCCTAGTTATCGTTTTAATTGTATCCTTTTTCATGATTTCATGCGATGATGAAGGTAAAGGCGGACAAGAAGATCAAAACTCAAGCTCCACTTTGCAAAAAGCCAGAGGCGAAACAGGAGAAGTGATTCTTGTAATCCCTCCAAGCTTGTGGGATGGAAAATTAGGAGATTTATTGAGAGAAGTTTTCACATCTAACGTTAAGGTTCTTCCTCAAGATGAGAAATTATATGATTTGAAACCCGTTGACCCAAGTAAATTCAATAGCGTATTTAAAGCATCACAAAACTTGATGTTCGTGGCCACTTTAGATAATCAAAAACCTGAAGGGAAATACATGAAAAAATATTTTACGGAAAATTCTTTAAATCAAATTGAGAAAAATCCTGATTTGTTTTCTTTCAATCAACAAGATGTTTATGCACGTGGGCAAGAAGTACTTTACTTGTTTGGGCGAAATGAAGAAGAACTCATTAAAAATATAAAAGGTAATAAATCAGGCATTAAAGAATTTTTCAACGACAAAGAAGCTCAAAGACTAGTGTCATCTTTCAAAAAAACAGCTCAAAAAGGAATAATGAATTACATAGAAGATTCATTGAATCTGGAATTAATTGTGCCTTTTGGATTTGATATTGCAGCAAAAAGCAATGATTTTATTTGGCTAAGGGAATTAGATAGTAAAGAAGAATATAATATTTGGATCGTTAAAATGCCTTATAATGATGAGTCTGTTTTTGATCCTAGTAAAATTAAATCACTAAGAAACTCTTTAGGAAGAAAATATATCACTGATAAAGATCTCCCGGATTTACATTTAACCAGTCAGGATGAAATTGATTTTGTAATCGATACAATCAATCTTAATAATCAATATGCATTAAGAACAAAAGGCTTATGGAAGTATTCTGATAATTCTAGAGGTGGTGCATTTGTTAGTTACCTTTTTGCTAATGAGGAAACCGGTGATTTATATTATCTGGAAGGTTATTTAGATGCCCCGGGAGAATCTAAGCGTGAACCTATGCGCAGGCTGAAAGCCATATTGAGTACAGCCAAAATTCCTGAAAATATTAAGGACTGATCTGTTAAAAAACATGATCAAAGCTGTATGTTTATTGCAGTCTTTTCTAAATTTACTTTAATATTTACTTTTTTCAATTTAGGAAACTTTAGTATATTCCTTATTGACCAATTTATAACAACTATATAGATTTATTATGCCAAAGAAAGTTCGCAGACAAGATGCCTTGAATTATCATATGCAAGGCACTCCAGGGAAGATTGAAGTGGTGCCTACCAAAATGTTAAGCTCTCAATCAGATTTGGCATTAGCCTATTCACCCGGTGTGGCTGAGCCTTGTAAAGAAATTGAAAAGGATAAAGAAAATGCTTATAAATATACTGCTAAAGGAAATTTGGTAGGTGTTATCTCGAATGGAACAGCTGTTTTGGGTTTGGGTGATATTGGGCCTGATGCATCAAAACCGGTAATGGAAGGAAAGGGCGTTTTATTCAAGAAATTTGCTGGAATTGATGTTTTTGATATTGAAATACAAGAGAAAGATCCGAAAAAATTGATCCAAATAATTAAATCCCTTGAACCTACTTTTGGTGGAATCAATTTGGAAGATATAAAAGCACCGGAATGTTTTGAGGTAGAGACTGCACTAAAGGAACAAATGAATATTCCTGTAATGCATGATGACCAGCATGGTACTGCCATTATTTCGAGTGCAGCATTACTCAATGCATTGGAATTGGTAGATAAGAAAATTGAAGATATTAAAATTGTAGTGCTTGGAGCTGGTGCTGCAGCAATTTCTTGCACAAAACTTTATCATTCGCTAGGAGCAAAGCTTGAAAACATCTTTATGTTTGATAGAAAAGGCTTGCTTACAAAAGATAGAGATGATTTAAGTGAATCAGGGAAAATGTTTGCTTCTGGTAATACTAAAATTAAGGAAATAATAGATGCCATGAAGGGAGCTGATGTCTTTTTAGGGCTATCTGCCGGTAATGTTATTAATAAAAAGCATATCAAGGTAATGGCTGATAATCCGATTGTGTTTGCATTGGCAAATCCTGATCCGGAGATTCCATACGCTGAAGCAATGGCGGCTAGAAAAGATATCATCATGGCCACAGGAAGATCTGACCATCCTAATCAAGTGAATAATGTGATTGGGTTTCCTTATATATTCAGAGGAGCTTTGGATGTAAGAGCTACAGCTATCAATGAAGAAATGAAATTAGCCGCTGCTTATGCTATTGCTGAATTGGCAAAGCAACCTGTTCCTGAGTTGATTAATAAAGCTTATGACGATCAGAAAATTGTTTTTGGTAGAGAGTATTTGATTCCAAAACCCCTTGATCCACGCTTAATTACTACCATTTCTCCAGCTGTTGCCAATGCTGCAATGAAATCCGGTGTGGCGAAAACCAATATTAGGGACTGGGCTCAATATGATATAGAACTCCAAAAAAGAATCGGAGTTGATCAAAAATTGATGAACAGAATCTTAACGAAAGCTAAGAAAGATCCTAAGCGTGTTGTTTTCTCTGAAGCGGATAATGCAAATATCCTGAAAGCTGTTCAAATGGTGATTGATGAAGGAATAGCGGAGCCAATTTTATTGGGGAATCGAGAAAAAATTGAGGTACTAATTGAGACACACCAATTAGATTTAGGAGGTGTAACTATCATTGATAACTTCCTTGACGATACAAAGCGTAAAGAATACGGAAAAGTCCTTTATGATAAAAGAAAAAGAAAAGGCGTTACTGAGTATGAGGCGGTCAAATTAATGCGTGATCGAAATTATTTCGGTAGTATGATGGTGGAGTTGGGAGAAGCAGACGCCATGATTTCAGGACTTACTAAAGATTATCCTAAAACAATTCGTCCCGCTTTGGAAATCATTGGAGCTGAAGAAGGTAAAAGAGTAGCGGGTATGTATATTCTATTGACCAAAAAGGGTACATTCTTTTTCTCTGACACTACTGTAAATACAAATCCTACAGTTGATGAACTTGTAGAAATTATTGGTTTAACAGCTAGAGGAGCAAAAGTATTTGGTTTTGAGCCTCGAATGGCTGTGCTTTCATATTCTAATTTTGGAAGTAGTAAAGGTGAAATACCTGAGAAAACCGCTAAAGCAAGAAAGATTGCAAAAGAGAGATGGCCAGAGTTAATTATTGATGGTGATATTCAGGCAAATATTGCAGTGAACGAAGAATTATTAAAGGAAGCTTATCCTTTTAGTGAACTGGCTGAGAAAGGAGCTAATACCTTTATTTTCCCTAGTTTGGCATCCGGAAATATTGCCTACAAACTTTTGATGGAATTAGGAAATGCTGAAGCAATAGGCCCAATTTTATTAGGTATGAACAAGCCGGTTCACATATTGCAATTGGGTAGTTCGATAAGAGAAATAGTAAATATGGTGGCAATCTCCGTTGTAGATGCGCAAAACTATCAGAACCGATCAAATTTATGATTTCATATTTAAAAGGAATTTTAATTGAACTAGAACCTACTCACCTGATCATTGAGGTTGGGGGTGTAGGTTATAAAGTAAATATTCCTATGTCCACTTTTGATGCTTTTAAAAATCAAAAAGAAGCAAAGGTTTTAACTCATTTTCATGTTAAAGAAGATTCTCAAACGCTTTATGGTTTTCATCAACCAGAAGAAAGGACTGTATTTCTAGATCTTTTAGGAATTTCAGGTATTGGCCCTTCTATTGCAATTGGAATGTTGTCTGCCATGAATCCTAATGAGATTAAGTCTGCAATAGTAGCTGAAAATGTAAAACATATTCAATCTATTAAAGGTATAGGTGGTAAAACGGCCCAAAGAGTAATTCTGGAATTAAAAGACCGATACAAAAAGGAAGGTTTAATTTCAGAATCTGGTCAATCTTCTATTGTTTCAAACAATAGCCTAAGGAATGAAGCGTTATCTGCTTTGATAAATTTAGGGTTCGCTAAAAATTCTGCTGAAAAGGTTATTGATAAGATATTGCAAGCTAGTGATGAAAATATTACTTTAGAGCAATTAATTAAGCAAGCCTTAAAATCAGCCTAAACTTAATTGTATTTTGCAGAGTAGAAGCTTTCAAGTTCTTTTACGGGTAATTTTTATTTTATCCTTCATTATTGGAGGCCAAAAATACCTATATGCAAATCTCAACAAGAATACTTTTGTTTTGTTTCAAGAGGTCCAACAGGCTCAGGACACTGTAAAAGCTAAAACTGATAGTGCAAAGACCGATAGCGTAAAAAATTACCAACCCAGCAGGAGACCAACCTACCAGGCCCAAGACCGCTATGGTGATCCATTTTCAAATGATTTAGGGAATAGCCCATTGTTATTGGAAGATCCTGCAGCTTTAAATCTTGAGGTCGAAATCGATACAGGATTTAATTATTCTATATATGAAACCATTGGAGATATTGATTTTAGACCTACTTCCTCTATGTCTTATGATGAATTTTCAAATTATCAAGATGAGCGTATCTTAAAAGAATATTGGAAAGAACGCTCGCTAGGTTTGGATGGGGAAAGTGCAGTTAGTGGACGTTCGTTGATTCCGCCTCTTTATGTGAGCCCGGTATTTGATAGACTCTTCGGAGGTAGTTTTGTAGAATTAATACCGAATGGTTTTATCACATTAGATTTCGGAGGAAGGTTTACTAGGAATGAAAATCCAAATTTGCCGGTTCAGCAACAACGATATTCTAGCTTTGAGTTTGATCAGCAGATCAATATGAACGCTGTTGGAAAGGTGGGTGAAAAGTTAGCCGTAACTGCCAATTTCGCAAATAACAATTCATTTGATTTTCAAAATGACCTTAAAGTAGAATATACAGGTTATGAAGAGGAAATATTAAAGAAAATTGAAATCGGTAATGTCAGCATGCCAGTAAATAACTCTTTGATGTCTGGTGCTCAAAATCTCTTTGGAGTAAAAACTCAAATGCAATTTGGTCATTTATTTATCACCAGTGTTGCGTCTACCCAAAGAGGAAAGGCTGAAAGTGTAAAGGTTGAGGGAGGTTCTCAAAGACAAGAATTTGAAGTAAGATCCTCTGATTATGATGAAAACAGACATTTCTTTTTAGGTCATTTCTTCAGAAATAATTATGAAAGATGGTTGAGCGCACTTCCTAGGGTTAATTCTAGTTTGGATATCAGAAGGGTGGAGGTTTATATTCTTAATCGTACTCAAAATACTCAAAATCTAAGATCTATTGCTGCCTTTATGGATTTAGGAGAGGCTAACCCTAATGATATTTATCAATCACAATATTTGCAATCAGGTACTCCAAATAATAATCCAACAGATAATGATGCCAATAGTTTATGGGGTGAAATCAATAGCTACACCAAGAATTATGATAATTTCCTTAATTCCTTAGAATCTTCAAGCCCGGCTTTATCAAGAACAGTTGATTATGAAATTATTAATGTCGCCAGAAAGCTTGATGCTACAGAATATGATTTCAATAAAGAATTAGGTTTTATTTCATTAAGAAGGCAATTGCAAAATGATGAAATGCTTGCTGTAGCTTATGAATATACTTACAATGGACAACGCTACCAAGTTGGAGAGATGGCTGAAAATTATGGTAGTAGATCAGATGATGAAGTCGTTTTACTTAAATTATTGAGGCCCTCCAAGATTAATGTAGATGTCCCTACCTGGGATTTAATGATGAAAAATATTTATAACCTACAGGGAAATCAAATTAGCCAGGATGGTTTTCAGTTAAGAGTTATCTATAGAGATGATAGAACTGGACAGGATAATCCAAGCTTGCATGAAAGTTCTTTAAGAGATATTCCATTATTAAGAGTATTCAATCTCGATAGTTTAAATCAGAATAATGACCCACAACCTGATGGAAACTTTGATTACATTAACGGGGTCACGATCAATCAGCAGGAAGGGAAAATAATTTTTCCTGTTTTAGAGCCATTTGGGAGCAGCTTAGCCCAACAATTTAGAGATGATGAACAGACTTTTAAAAGCAAATATGTCTTTAATACTTTATATGAGTCAACTAAGAATGATGCCCAACAGCTTACTTCTAAAGATAAATTCTTCATCAAAGGACAATATGAAAGTGGTTCATCTACTGAAATTGCCTTGCCAGGCTTAAATATTGCTGAAAATTCAGTTAGGGTGAGTGCAGGTGGAACCCCGCTTCAAGAAGGTATTGATTTTAGGGTAGATTATAATTTAGGAAGAGTCATTATTTTAAATGAGGGAATTCTGAGTTCTGGTAGAGATTTAGATATTGACTTTGAAACTGAGGATATGTTCAATTTCCAATCTAAAACATTGATTGGAACCAGGTTTGACTATGTGGTCAGTGATAAATTCAATGTAGGAGCTACAGTTTTAAGACATACCCAACGTCCTTTGGGAGTTTCCAGATATACAATAGGTTCTGAACCCTCAAGTAATACTAAATGGGGTTTAGATTTAAATTATAGTGATGAAGTTCCTTTTTTAACTAAAATGGTAGATTTCCTTCCTTTTTTAGATACTAAGGCTCCCTCTTCCTTAACTTTTAGAGGTGAATTTGCTCAATTAATTCCTGGTACAAGCAGTCAGGTAGATGGGGAAGGTACGGCATATTTAGATGATTTCGAACAGTCAGTAACGGTTAATAATTTAGGAAGTGATTTTGTTAGTTGGAATTTAGCAGCCACACCTAAGACACAAGACAACCGATATATGGGGCAGGGCAAATACGGTGAAAATAAAAAGCGTGCGAAATTAGCATGGTATAATATTGATAATACTATTTATAATACTACAGGTCAAAACCTACCTGAGATTTCCGAATCAGCTAAGGAAAATCATTATGCTAGAAGCGTATCTATTCAGGAGATTTATAAAAATAGAGACAGGAATATCGGGATAAATCTTCAACAAACTTTTGATATGGCTTATTTTCCTGATGAAAGAGGGATGTACAATTTTAATAGTGATTTGACCTCTGATGGTCTTTTGAAAAATCCTAAGCAAAATTGGGGTGGAATTACCCGAGCTATAACTTCAGAGGTTGATTTCGATAAAAATAATATTGAATACATAGAATTCTGGTTGTTAGATCCATTTATAGAAACTGAAAGAGGGATAGTAGATGATGGCTCAGCGGACGCAACTAATAATACCACTGGAGGAAAACTTTACTTCAATCTTGGAAGTGTTTCTGAAGATATATTACCAGATAATAAACTGGCTTATGAAAACGGTCTTCCAGCTAATTACGATAATGCATCGGAAGTAGATATTACTGAACAAGGTCGTGTGCCATCAAATTCACCAATAACGGATGTTTTTTCTACTGATCCTGCTGCAAGAGCAAATCAGGATGTGGGATTAGATGGCGTGAGGAATGATCTGGAAGCTGAATTCTATAGTGAATTTGCGAATGAGATTAATTCAAATCCTTCAATTTCTGAGGAGGCAAAGGATAGAGTTTTAAATGATATATCTGCAGATAATTTCACCTATTTCTTAGGAGATGAATTTGATGAAAGAGAAGCGCCTATAGTGGAGCGCTATAAAAATTTCAGCAATACAGAAGGCAATACGCCTGCTGGTAATGGAGGGGAGAATTTTAATCCGTCCGGTAGTAGGTATCCTGATTCTGAAGATCTTAATAATGATAGAACGGTTTCTACTTTAGAGGAATATTATGAATATGAGGTACCCCTAACGAAAAGTAATTTAAATGTAGCGAACAACCCATTTATCGTGGATGAAGTGACTGCTTCTGGTGAGAACGAAAATGTTAAATGGTATTTATTTAGAATTCCAGTAAGAAACCCCAGTAGAACTCAAGGGGATATTCAAGGCTTTAAAACAATTCGGTATGTAAGGACTGTTCTGACAGATTTTGAACAACCTGTCGTACTAAGAATGGCAGATTTTAGGTTGGTAGGTTCTCAGTGGCGTAAATATAATGGCTCACTAGCTAAAACCGGGATAATTGAAACCCCAGAACAGAAACCTTCTAATTTGGTGATTTCTGCTGTTAGTATTGAAGCAAATTCAGAAAGTGGTCAAGGGAAAGTTCCTTATGTTTTACCACCCGGCATTACACGAGATCAAGACATAGCAGCAGTAGCCAATCCTGTAAGGCAAAATGAAAAATCTATTCAATTGTGTGTGGATGATTTGGAAGAAGGTAAGGCGGTAGCAGCATTTAAAAATGTGAACTTCGATTTAGTAAATTATAACACATTAAAGTTGTTCTTACATGCTCAGGGGGCAAATATAAATGATGATGATGTGACAGCTTTTGTTAGGTTAGGAACTGATTTTGATGATAACTATTATGAAATTGAGATCCCTCTAAAAATCACTCCTTATCAAACCACTTCTGCAAGAGATATATGGCCATTAGAAAATGAAATCGATTTAGATATCAATAAACTTTATGAGCTAAAATCTAGGAGAAATAGGGTTTTAGGTAATCAAAATATTTTATTACCCTACTCTGAGCAATTTGGTAAATACACCCTTACTGTTAGAGGTAGGCCTGATATGAGTTCCGTGCAAACCATGATGATTGGTATTCGAAACCCTGATGGAGGAAGTACTTTACCAAAGGATGTTTGTGTATGGGCTAATGAAATGAGGGTAACGGATTTTGATCAAACGAATGGATGGGCAGCAAATGCTACTCTAAATGCTAAACTTGCTGATTTTGCTAATGTCACAATGGGTACTAATTATTCTACTGTTGGCTTTGGGGGAATTGAACAAAATATTGCACAAAGATCAAGAGAAACTACGCAAGCTTACGACATTTCTGCAAATTTTAGTCTAGGTAAATTTTTTGGTGATGAATCAGGAATTAAAATACCTGCTTATTTAGGGTATCAAACTTTTACTGCTACTCCATTTTTTGATCCTAGAGATCCGGATATACCACTAACAGCCGCATTAGAGAGCTTTGAAACTGCCGAAGAAGCCGAAGATTATCGGAATATAGTAGTAGACCAAGAAGTGAGAAGAAGTATAAATTTCACAAATGTTAGAAAGGAAAGGAAACAAACCGATAAACTTGTGTTACCTATTGCTATTTCTAATTTTGATTTTACCTATGCTTATAGTGATATTAACAGAAGTAATCTTCAAACTGCACAATTTGAAACTCGGAATTATAAGGGTGCGATAGGTTATAATTATGGATTTCCAAATGCAAGTATTGCCCCACTAAAAGATGTTGGGTTCTTAAATTCGCCTTACTTACAACTAATCCAGGATATTAATATTAATCCTTTACCAACAACTTTTGGCGTGCGTGCTGATTTAGATAGGAGTTATATAAAAACACAATTACGAAATGACCAATTGGGAATAGAAGGGATAGAGCCTCAGTTTCAAAAGTCATTCACGCTCAACCGAAATTATAATTTAGATTGGAACCTTACAGAAAACCTAAATGTAAATTATTCAGCCAGAGCATTTTCTATTATAGATGAAGAGGCTGGAGAAATAAATACAGAAGCTAAGCGAGATAGTATATTGACAAACCTCCAGAATTTAGGGAGGATGAAAAACTTTGACCAGAGCATAGTGACGGGTTATCAATTGCCTTTAGGGAAAATACCATTTACAGATTGGATGTCTGCAGAGGTTCGCTATAAGGTCGATTTCAACTGGACCTCAGGTTCTTTAAATCAAATTGATACTTTAGGTCACCTGATTCAAAACAGTAGCGAGTGGGGAGTAAACTCTCGTTTAGATATGAATAAGCTTTATAATAAAGTGAAGATCTTGAATAGTATTAACAACCCACCTAGGCTGAGAGCTAACCAAGAAGATACTACTTGGACACAACCAGGAGCGCCTATTATGAAAGGCCTTTTAAAACTATTAATGTCTGTTAAGAATATTACGGGTAGTTATAGTGAAAGAGGAGGTACATTATTGCCAGGTTTCAGACACCGAGCTTATCTTTTCGGACTTGATTCCTCTTTAACTGCCCCCGGGATTCCTTTTGTTTTGGGTAGTCAGGATCCCAGTATCAGATATCGGGCGGCAGAAAATAATTGGTTGGCAAAATCCAACTCTCAATCAAATTTTTACACCCAGTCTATTGTAAAAACCTTAGATTTAAAAGCAACGCTCGAGCCGGCAAAAGATTTGAGCATTCAGTTGGATGTAAATAGAACAGTAAATGAAAATTATAGTGAGCTATTTAGATTTAGTGATGAAGCTGATGCTTTCGTAAACTTAACTCCTACCAGAAGTGGTAATTATATTATGAGTTATAATATGATCAATACTTCATTTGTTTCTACTGATGAAAACAGTTCTCCTTTATTTGAAGAAGTAAGGCAAAACAGAGAAATACTTCAGCAAAGACTATCTGCTAACAATCCAAATGGAGGTGAATATCAGTTAAATCATCAGGATATATTAATCCCTTCTTTCTTAGCAGCTTATTCAGGAACCTCTGCCAATGAAATATCAACTAATCCTTTTCCTAAACTTCCTTTGCCTAATTGGAGGGTAGATTATAAGGGACTTTCAAATATTAAAGCGGTTAAAGAAGTATTTCCAAGTGTTAGTTTAAGCCATGCCTATGTATCCACTCTCACTATTAATAATTATATTAATAATGCGTTTTACAATGGCGAAGGTAAGTTGAACTTAAGTAACAATATCGAAAATTATCCACTCCCCTCAGTTGTGTCGGACAGTGGATTTTATTTACCTGTTTATACTATTGGGCAAGTTTTAATTTCTGAGCGTTTTTCACCTCTAATTGGAGTAAGTCTTAGAAGTAAGGGAAGGCTAACTGCAAAATTCGAATATAAAAAGGAGAGAAATGTAGCCTTAAGCACTGAAACTTCCCAGATAACAGATCAAAAAAGCAATGATATAGTAATCGATATAGGTTTTACTGATCCTAATTTTACCCTTCCCTTTAAAGTAAAAGGCAGAACGGTATCTCTTGATAATGATTTAACCATGCAATTAAGTATTACAGTCAGAGATACGGAGGTAGTGCAAAGGACCCTTGATGATGGAAGAAATGTGTTGGTGGATGGAACCATAAATTTTCAACTGAGACCAACAGTTAATTATACAGTAAATGATAGGTTAAATCTAAATTTTTATTTCCAAAGAAATTTCAACGAACCTAGGGTTCAGAACTCATTTCCAACTACAAATACAGCCTTTGGTGTACAAGTTCGCTTTGGATTGCAATAATTATTTTTGCATCCGGAAAAAGAGTGTAATTTTGGGAAAGATTAATCAATAGCCACTTTAAAATTAATTGAAGAATGAATATTCCTGACAATTTAAAATACACCAAAGATCACGAATGGGTGAGGGTAGAAGGTGATGAAGCCTATATAGGTATAACAGATTTTGCACAGCGTGAGCTGGGTGATATTGTTTATGTAGAAGTTGAAACTATAGATGAAGAAATTGAAGAGGGTGAAGTTTTTGGAACTGTGGAAGCAGTAAAAACTGTATCTGATTTATTTATGCCTGTAGGAGGAACGGTCTTGGAGTTTAATGAATCTTTAGAGGATGCTCCTGAGTCAGTAAATGACGATCCTTACGAAAAAGGATGGATGATCAAATTGAAACTTTCCGATCCTTCATCTGTAGATAAATTATTATCTGCTGAGGATTACAAAGCATTGATTGGGGAATAAGAATGTTTTTCAGGTATAATCTGTTTGGGATAATCTGGTTTTTGCTCATCTTATTATTGGGTCTTACTCCTGGGGAGTCCATGCCAATCACAAATGTTTGGGATTTTTTGAGTTTCGATAAAATCGCACATTTTTTTGTATTTGCTGTTTTGGTATTCCTTTTTATCTTGGGTTTTTCTAAGCAATATACCTTTTTATTCTTTCGTTATTATGCAGTGCCTTTAGCAATAGGCATTAGTATTTTATATGGATTGATCATTGAAATAGGGCAAACCTTTATTCCTGAAAGAGGTTTAGAGCCATTAGATATTCTTGCTAATACTATTGGAGTTTTTGCAGGATGGTTTGCATTTTACATGATTTATAAAATTTAAATTTAATTTATCGAAAAAGATTGTATGGATAATTTGAATTTAAATCATTAAATAATAGTTTTACTATCTAAACGATGTTTTATTATGGAACTTAAAAAGAATCCGAAAGCAGACATCAATAAAAGGTCAACGCTTTTTTTGAATATAGGATTGGTTGTATCCATTTCCTTGGTGTTTTTTGCTTTTGAATACAAATTTTATGATGAAGGACCGGCTATGGATTTAGGTCAGGTCAGTGATGATATGGAGGATATAATGGAGATTCCGCCTACGGAGCAGCCACCCCCCCCACCACCAAAAGTTAAACTTCCTGAAATCATAGAGATTCCTGATGAAGAAGAAATTGAGGAGGAAATCGAATTAGATCTAGATATGGATATGACAGAAGATGACGCCATTGAAGATATCGTGTTCGAAGAAGAAGCTGAAGAAGAAGTTGATAAGGTTTTCCAAATTGTAGAGCAACAGGCTGAACCAGCCGGTGGTATACAAGCTTTCTATGATTACGTAGCGAATCAATTATCTGATAAATATCCACGTCAAGCACAAAGAATGGGTATTGAAGGTGTTGTTTATGTCCAGTTCGTAATTGAGAGAGATGGATCTTTAACTGACGTAACAGCTGTAAAAGGAATAGGTGGAGGTTGTGATGAAGTAGCAGTAGAAGTTGTGAAAAACTCTCCAAAATGGACTCCAGGTAGACAAAGAGGTAGAGCAGTGCGATCTCAGAGGGTAATTCCAATTAGATTTGTATTGAACTAAAATAATATAAAATAATTAGCATAGTAAAAAGCCGGTAGAACCGGCTTTTTTTATGTGCTGTTCAAAAATCTTATTTAAATAATAAGCAATCTGTCCTTTTGAATCTTTAATTTTGTTCTATAAAATAATATCTTAATAATCTAATGGAAATTATAGCAGTAATAATTGGTTTGGTAGTTGGAGTAGTACTGGCTTACTTTATTCTAAAATCTCAAAATAAAAATGGTGATGAATTAGAAGGTGTAAAGGAAGAGAAGCAACAATTATTGACCGAACTGAGTGTTATAAAAAGTCAAAAAGAGAATCTGTTTGCTGAGCTGAAGAGTGAAAAAGAAGCTCATACTCAAGAGAGAGAAAAAAATGTTCAGCTAAACAGACAATTATCAACAGTTGAATCAGATTACAAAAACCTAAAAATTAAATTGGATGAGCATAAATCCGAATTGGCTGAACTGCAGCAACAATTTAAAAATGAGTTCAAAAATTTAGCTCAAGAAATTTTTGAAGAAAAGAGTAAAAAATTCACAGATCAGAATAAGACTAATATTGGTGAATTACTGAATCCATTACGTGAAAAGATCGATAAATTTGAAGAAAAGGTTGAGAAAAGTAATAAGGAAAACTTAATCTGGAATAGTGCGCTAAAAGAACAGATTACCTCTCTCAAAGAATTAAATCTTCAGATCACTAAAGAGGCTGAAAATTTAACCAGAGCTTTGAAGGGTGACTCCAAATCTCAAGGTAATTGGGGAGAGATGCAACTGGAAGCCATTTTAGAAAAAGTAGGTTTACAAAAAGGCGTGCATTACGAAAAAGAGAAGAATTATAAAAATGAAGAAGGTGATAACCAAAGACTGGATTATATCATCAAAATGCCAGATGATAAATATCTAGTTTTAGACTCTAAAGTATCCTTAACCGCCTATAGTAATTATTTTGATGCAGATGATGACGTAAAGCAAGCTCGATTCCTTAAGAATCATCTAGATAGTATGTATTCTCATATTAAAACATTAGGGGACAAGAACTATCAAAATCTTTACGATATCAATCAGCCTGATTATGTCTTAATGTTTATTGCTAATGAACCGGCCTTAACAATTGCCTTGAAAGAAGACCATAATCTTTATGAAAAGGCTCTGGATAAAAATATCGTCTTGGTATCCACGACCACTTTAATGGCAACACTTAGAACTATCTCCTATATCTGGAAACAAGATTTACAAAATAAAAATGCTATTGAAATTGCTACCCAAGCGGGAGCATTGTACGATAAATTCACCAATTTTACTGATGACTTATTGAAGGTTGGTAATAATTTGAAAACGACACAAAATAGCTATTCTGATGCTATGAAAAAGCTTTATGATGGAAAAGGTAATTTAATTCGAAGGACAGAAATTTTGAGAGAGCTAGGAGCAAAGACTACTAAAAATATAGATAAACGACTTTTAGATAGGTCATCTGAATAAGTTTTTTAGATTTATAAAAAATTGCTTAATAGAGGATTACTTTCTTCCTAAATTATACTATTTTTTGATCTACTTACGTTAATGTTTTGATGAGAATAATTATTACACTCATTTTACTGTTTACAGTATCCTTCTGTGTTCAAGCTCAAAAGGTAGAGGGAGAAGTCACTTCAAGTGGTGATAGCTTACCAATTGAAGGCACTCATATTGTGAATACTACTGCGAATAAAATGGCTATTTCAGATGAAAAAGGCCGATTCCACTTAGTAGCTAAAAAAGGGGACACTTTGGTAGTTTCAAATGTAAACTTTAATACTAAGCAATTTATTGTTAATAATCAGACCTTCTTAAAAATCAGTTTAAATCCTGCTGTTATTCAACTCGATGAAATCCGGGTAAGTAATTTACCTGAAACTGAGTCGGAATTCAGGAAGAAAATACTTGATATGGAGGAAATTGAGGATAACTCGATTAAGATTGATGGCTTGATGCCTACCAAGCCAAAGGGTAAAGTTCCCAAGAATTATGATCCTAATTATACGAATTCATTAGGTTATGCTATCAATAAACCCATATCTTTCATTGTTAAGAAACTAAGCAAGTCTCATAAAAATAAGTTAAAATACTATCAAACGGTAGCCAATCATGGAAACACTATTTCTAATAACAAGAAATACAATCCTCAAATTGTAGAAGAGTTGACAGGCTTAAAAGGAGATGATTTAACTGATTTTATTCATTATCTGGACCTTGATCCTGCCTTTGTGAAAAGGGCAAGTGAATATGAAATTGCTGCTAGAATATTAAAAGAATTTGATACTTATAAATCTCAAAAAGGCTAAATTAATAATCCTTTAATATTTTTATAAAAACTTTATCGTAATTGCTCAATTCTAATTCCGGCAGAAACCATTCCTTTTAATTCTTCTTCGCGCATATACTGTTTTAACGCTATTTTATATTTTCCTTTTTCTGGGAAATAAACAGAATCTTGAAGTATTAATTGATGTGAATAGATATCACTTTGATGGTTTCCATAGGGTTTTCCAGTTTTATCCTCAAATAATTTTAAGTTTAATAACTTTTCTTCCATCAAATAGCTTGAGTCTTTAAGTTGATATTTGATATATAGATTTCTATAAGGATAATCCATCGTATTTCTAATATTCAATTTGATTTGATAGGGAAGCTCTACGCTATCAATTTCAAAATTAAATTCAGCTGTTTCCTCCATGTTCCAGATTCTATCATTAAAATCATAGTTATCCTCAAAATATCGTTCTTCTGTGCAGGAAATTAAAAGAAACATGCAACATATAATACTAAATAATGACCTCATTAATCTTTCTTGTTATTATTTGGATTGCTCTTATTTTTGTTAAATCTTTTTTTGTTTTTATGCTTTTTAGCATTGCCTTGAGGCTTTTCTTTATTGGTTGAATTTGGGCCATTTTCAGCCTTTATTCTATTAGGATTAAACTTACCACCCTTTTTCTTTTTCTTCTTAGGTTTAGAAAATTTGCGGTCTAATTTAATTAAGTCACTATTAATCTGAACTGTTTCTTCAATTTCAAGAATGTCTTCCATTAAAGTGTCAGGTTTTTCTCCCTGCTTGTTTAAGGTAATTATTTCGGCTACCCTTTCTACTTTAACAGGATGCCATATATTGTCTTCAGAATAACTAAACCACATGATTTTACGAAAGATATCTGTCTTTTGTAATGTCAAGCTTCCTCTCTTGGTTTGAATTGGTTTTTCTACCTCAGGGATACCACTTAAGGCCTCCATATAAGTATCCAATTCATAGTTTAAGCAGCATTTAAGTCTACCGCATTGCCCTGAAAGCTTACTTGGATTCAATGATAAATTCTGGTATCGAGCAGCACTAGTGGAAACACTTTTGAAATCAGTTAACCAAGTACTACAGCATAACTCTCTTCCACAACTTCCGATTCCACCTATTCTTCCAGCTTCTTGTCGAAGTGAGATTTGGCGCATTTCTACTCTTATTTTAAACTCACCTGCAAGCTTTTTAATGAGCTCTCGAAAGTCAACTCTTTCTTCAGCAGAATAATAGAAAGTGGCTTTTGAATTATCAGCTTGAAATTCAACATCAGAAAGCTTCATTTTCAATTTAAGCTCTTGTATGACCTCCCTGGCTCGATACATAGTGGGCATCTCTCTGTTTTGAACCTCATGCCATTTTTCTAAGTCCTTATCAGTTGCAACGCGATAAACGGCTTTAATCTCATCGTCATTTTTAACCTTTTTCTTTTGCATCTGTAAGCGAACCAATTCACCCTGCATAGAGATATATCCAATATGATGACCATTAGGTACATCTACTACAACTGCATCTCCCGTAACTAAATCAAGGTTGTGTATATTTCTAAAAAACTCTTTTCTACCTCCTTTAAACTTGATTTCTACTATATCGAAATTATCATAATTAGGGAAATCCATATTGGATAGCCAGTCGAACGAATTCATTTTATTGCATCCGCCTGTGCTGCATCCCCCATTATTTTGACAACCAGTAGTGACTCCTTCTTTATTTTTAGTTCCGCATGATGAGCATCCCATAATATATTTATTTAAGCTGTATTTATTTACAGCATTCTACATTAGATCGAAGTGAATACCATTTCCTCAAAAGAAAAATAAAGGGATATTCATCTTATAATCTATTCTAATGCCAGTAAGTCCTGACCAATATCTTTTCTGTAATATATATCATCCCAGCAGACTTTATTAGCACCTGCATAGGCATTTTTTAAGGAGATATTCAAATCATCTCCAATTCCGGTAATGGCTAAGACCCTTCCTCCAGCTGTTACTATCTCATTATCATTTTGTGCAGTTCCCGCATGATAAACTTTTGCATTCTCTACATCTTCTAAGCCTTTTATAACTTTCCCTTTTTCATAACTTTCAGGGTAGCCACCTGCTACTAAAACAATTGTAGCTGCAGTTTGCTCGCTAATTATGAATTCTTCCTTATTTAATTCTTGGCTTTTTAAGCTTTTAAAAATGGATAATAGATCACTTTTCAGCCTTGGTAAAACTACTTGAGTTTCAGGATCACCCATTCTTACATTATATTCAATAACATAAGGTTCCCCACCTACATTCATTAATCCAATAAAAATAAAGCCTTGATAATCTATTTTATCTTTTTTCAATCCATCAACTGTAGGTTTGATGATTTTGGACTCAACTTTTTCCATGAAGTTTGCATCTGCAAATTTCACGGGAGAAACTGCTCCCATACCACCAGTATTTAAACCAGTATCGCCTTCACCAATTCTTTTATAATCTTTTGCTGCTGGTAAGATTTTATAATTTTCGCCATCAGTTAATACAAAAACAGAAAGCTCTATACCAGATAAAAATTCTTCTATCACTACTTTTTCACTAGCGGCTCCGAATTTTTCATCTCTCAGCATTTCAGTAAGGCTTTTTTCAGCTGTAGGTAAATTCTCACAAATTACAACGCCTTTTCCTCCTGCCAAACCATCTGCTTTTAAAACATAAGGTGGTTTTAGAGTTTGTAAATAGGAGAGTCCTTCAGATAAAGTGGATTTATTAAAAGTCGAATATGCAGCAGTAGGTATGTTGTGTCTATGCATAAAACTTTTGGCGAATTCTTTACTGCCTTCTAGCTCTGCTCCTGCTTTTCCAGGACCTATGATTTGTATTTGTTTTAATTTCTCATCGCCCTCAAAATAATCTCGTATTCCTTCAACAAGTGGTGCTTCAGGGCCCACCACTATCATGTCAATATTATTTTCTAAGCTGAATTTAGCTATACTTTTAAAATCAGTTGGTGAAAGATTGATATTTTCAGCTATTTGAGCCGTTCCGGCATTTCCAGGAGCTACAAATAGTTTTTTACATTCAGTGCTTTTAGCTATTTTTTCAGTAAAAACATACTCTCTTCCACCGGAGCCTAATATTAATATATTCATGTGTATTTCAATGCTTTTAAGTCGTCACCCCGATTAGTCGGGGCAGGCTATGGAATCTTTGATTAAAAATTCAGATTCCCTTTCTATTAAATTTGAACCTGAATTTTTAAAGTTGATTTCATTTATTCAGTTCAATTTTATTTATTCTCAACTAAGAAAATGACATTTACCTAAAGTAAAATTAATGAAAAAAATGACTGCTAATAAAGCAGTCATTAGAATTAGTTTGCATAAGTTGATAAAAACTTAATGCGCATAAGCCTTAAATCTTCTTCACTGAATTCGTCCTCAAATTCATCCATTGCATCATCGATGCTATCAGATTCAGCTGAAAGAAAATAATCCATAATTTCCTCCTGCTTATCATCATCAATGATTTGATTTAAGTAATAATTTAGATTTAAGGTGGTACCTGAGTAGCAAATATGTTCTATTTCATCAATAAGTTCCTCAAAAGAAATATCTTTCATTTCAGCTATTTCTTCTAAGTCCATTTTCTTGTCCACCTGCTGAATGATGAAAATTTTCATCTTGGATTTATTCACTGATGATTTCACCATTACATCAGCAGCCGTGATGATGTCATTTTCATCAACATACTTCTTAATCAACTCCATGAAAGGTTTTCCAAACTTCTTAACTTTCCCTAAACCAACACCATTGACAGCTGCCATTTCCTCATTTGTTGTAGGATAGGTAGTGGCCATTTCCTCTAAAGAAGGATCTTGGAAAATCACATAAGGAGGTAAATCCTTAGATTTCGCAACCTTTTTTCTTAGCGCCTTAAGCTGAGTATATAAAGTTTCGTCAAATGCTTTAGCTGAAACAGAGTCTTTTTCAATATGATCTTCATCACCATCATCTGTATAGATATGATTTACAGTGAATTGAATATCAGTTGGATTCTTTAAGAAATCTTCACCTGCCTTATTGATCTTGAGCACTCCAATGTTTTCGATATCTTTCTTCAAATAACCATAAAGCATGGTTTGTCTAATAACTGATTTCCAAAACTCAGGATCTTGATCAGCACCTACTCCATGAACTTCCAGTTTATTATGATCATAGCTAGTTACATATTGATCTTTTGAACCTCTTATAACATTCACTAAGTGATTAATACCAAATCTTTCATTAGTTAATTTAACAGTTTTTAAAACTGTTGTCATTTCATCTTTTGCCTCAAACTTTTCTTTAGGGTGCAAGCAATTATCACATTTCCCACAGTAGTCGGCAAATTCTTCCCCGAAATAATGGAGTAATTGCTTTCTTCTGCATACAGAAGATTCTGCATAAGAAGACATTTCTTCTAAAAGCAGTTTAGCATTTTCTTTTTCTGTTACGGGTTTGTCCTTATTGAATTTTTCGAGTTTAAGAATATCGTTATAACTGTAAAACATCAGACAATCACCCACAAGACCATCTCTTCCTGCTCTACCTGTTTCTTGATAGTAGCCCTCTACTGATTTAGGAGTATCATAATGAATTACAAATCGAACATCAGGTTTATCGATCCCCATTCCAAAGGCAATAGTTGCTACTATAATGTCTACATCCTCATTTAAGAAGTTGTCTTGATTTTTCATTCGAGTACCACCTTCCAGTCCGGCATGATACGGAGCAGCGTTAAACCCATTTACATTCAGAAATTCGGCAATCTCTTCTACCTTTTTCCTACTCAGGCAATAAATCACACCACATTTCCCTTTTCTTTCATTTAAGAATCTAATGAGCTGTTTCTTTGCCTGGTTTTTAGGTCTTACCTCATAATACAGATTTTCTCTATTAAAGGAAGATTTAAAGACATTAGCTTCTTCCATATTCAGGTTTTTCTGAATATCCAACTGCACTTTAGGAGTGGCAGTAGCTGTAAGGGCTATGATTGGGATATTAGATATTTGCTGCAATATGGATTTTATTCTTCT
The DNA here is from genome assembly GCF_024636815.1 of Marivirga sp. GTDB lineage: Bacteria > Bacteroidota > Bacteroidia > Cytophagales > Cyclobacteriaceae > Marivirga. The sequence goes on along the minus strand of NZ_JAGXGF010000058.1, from coordinate 26,198 downwards.
GTATTCAGGCCGGAAGTCGTGACCCCATTCCGAAATACAATGCGCTTCATCTATAGCGGCAAATGAAATATTGGCTTGTTTTAAAAATTCAACGTTTTCTTCTTTGGTTAAAGATTCCGGAGCAACATAAAGAAGTTTTAAGTTACCTGTCATAACTTCTTTTTTCACCCTTTTGATTTCGGTTTTTGTTAATGTTGAATTTAAAAATGCGGCATTAACTCCTAAAGCAACTAAGGTGTCCACCTGATTTTTCATTAACGCAATCAATGGAGATACCACCAAAGCCGTTCCTTCTTGCGAAATAGCGGGTAATTGGTAACAGAGTGATTTCCCTGCTCCTGTAGGCATGATCACAAAAGTATTCTTGCCGTTTATAAGGTTTTGCATAATCAATTCTTGGTTTCCCCTAAACTGATTATAACCAAATACCTCTTTTAATTTTTCTTTTAAAGTAGCTTCTTGCTCTTCTATCATTTCTTTAGCACAAATTGCTTAATTATAAACTTATTTATTCAATCTCATGTCAAATTTAATAGCTAATCATGAGATACTTTGAATTTAGTAAAAAATATTAAAAACATTGTCTTAAAATCTGTATTTAATAATGCTTCGAGTGTAATAATATTATTAATAATGTTACATTTCTACATTAAACTCATTAACTGGGTTTATAACGAGTCGTCATAATTCCGATTTGAATTTGTTATATGGTTTTTCAATGCAATTATTATTCTGCATTTTTGGATTCAAATTTTTCAGCTAATAACTTTTGTATTGATAGGGGCGTTAGAATGCTTAGAACCTTAGTCAATCTATTTAATGAAGATTTTTTCAATTCAGGCAGTTTATAATCATGCCTGAAACTATAAAACTTATGAATCAAAATAATTATGTCATCATCATGGCTGGTGGAACCGGAACCCGCCTTTGGCCAGTAAGTACTTCCAAAAAGCCTAAGCAATTTCATGATTTATTAGGAGTAGGTAAAACATTACTCCAAATGACTTATGAAAGGTTTTTGACGAAATTCCCTAAAGAAAATATATATATAGTCACCAACAAAGAGTACGAAGATTTAATTCATGAACAAATTGAAGGGTTAGGCAGTCAACAGTTACTTTTAGAGCCATATAAAAGAAATACAGCTCCTTGTATTGCTTATGCAGCTTATAAAATTGCCAGTAAAAATCCTGACGCTTCCATGGTAATTGCTCCAGCCGACCATTTAATTTTAAAAGAAGATGTTTTCCATCAGTCTGTTGCCGTGGCCTTGGATAGTGCATCCAAAAATGATCAATTGGTAACTTTAGGAATGCACCCTAATAGGCCTGAAACTGGTTATGGTTATATTCAATTTATTCCTGATTCTGCTACCATCAAAAAAGTAAAAACATTTACTGAAAAACCAGAGATTGGATTAGCACAAAAATTTATTGAAAGTGGTGATTTTGTTTGGAATGCAGGTATTTTCATATGGTCTGCTAAAAGTATTTTAAAAGCATTTGAATCTTATTTACCTGATTTAGCAGAGGTTTTTGCTGATGGAGAATCACAATACTTCAGTGCTAATGAGAGCTTATTTGTGAATAAAGCTTACACTCAATGTGTTAATATCTCTATTGATATTGGAATAATGGAGAAAGCAGATAATGTATTTGTGCTATTGACAGATATAGGATGGTCAGATTTAGGAAATTGGGAAAGCCTTCATGAAATTAGAGAGAAAGATGATCAAGGAAATGCTTCTCCAAGTAATGTAATGAGCTTTAATTCCTCGGGAAATATTGTGACCACCGATAAAAGCGATTTAGTAGTAATTCAAGATTTACATGATTTTCTGGTTGCTGAGCAAGATGGTGTGATTTTGATTTGTAAGAAAAATGCCGAAAAAGAAATTAAAGAAATTGTGAATTCAGTAAAATCTGAAAAAGGAGATAGTTTTATATAATCTCCTCTTTCAGATTATTTTATCAAAAGTAGTTGGCTATCCATTGGCGATTCAAGCCAATGCTTTACATCAGCTTTTATTTCTACATAATTTCCCGGATTAAGCTCATTTTCATTACCCTCTTCATCTTTATAAAAAGCTTTTCCATCAATACAGATTAAAAGTGCATCAGTTTTAGAGCTGTGTTCTTTTAAAGTTTCATTTTTCAATAACTGAATTGCAGTTGTATTTCCACCCAAACTGCTTTTGAAAATTGGTTTGGCTGAAACCCCTTTATTGCTGTCATGTAATTCGCTTATGTGTCCCATGCTTATTTTATTTTATGATATGTTCTAAAAAATCTCCTACAAAGTAAGCTACAAGTGCAGCTAATGCTCCTAAAAGCAAGGTTTCTGAAATCCCTTTAATTATTGAATTATTAGTCACCTTGGATTTTAAAAAACCAATTATAATAAAACCGATGCCAGTCATTACACTTGACCATAAGAATTTGTTATTGACTTCAATATTTAAGTAATCAGCTACAAAAACCAATAATGGGATCAACCCTATAATCAAAAAAGAAATAAAAGTATAAAGTCCTGTCTGAAAAGGAGATTTTTCCTCTTCTATCAGTCCCAGTTCATATTTCATCATCACATCCACCCAACGGTCTTTATCTTTTGTAATTACTTCCACCACCTGGCTTAATAAGGGATCTTCAAAACCTTTTTCTCTATATATATCACGGATTTCCTCTCTTTCTGTTTCTGGCATATTATCCACTTCCCAGTATTCTATGGCTTTCTGTTTATGGAAATTTTGTTTCTCAGATTTTGCAGACATATAAGCCCCAATCGACATTGAAAATCCATCAGCAAATAAATTAGCAAATCCTAAAATAATGATAATGGCATTATCCAATCCAGCACCTACAGCACCAGCTACGACCGCAAAAGTGGTGATACTGCCATCAATTCCACCATAGACAAATTCTGATAAATAATTTTGATGCTTGCCTAAAAAGCTACTTTCCTGATGTATAAATTCTTCGCTTTTCTCCATTTCAATTTAATGTATAAAAGTATTCTAAGAAGAACGGATGGTTGCATTTATTGATTAGATTATTCTGAAAATAAAAAAAAGTGGGTTTTTAAAAACCCACCTTTCATGTGTATATAACTGTTTTTAAGTTGTCACATGGAATTCGATAAATTTTATTCATCCTCGTTTGGTATGTTGAGGATGAATAAAATGTATGCTCATTTCATGTGATTAAGAAAAATTAAGAACTAGGACTATGATGATCATGGTGGTAATTATCCCTATTACCACAGGCCAGTTCACTTGTTCTTCATCGGGTGGAGTGGCAATGTTTTGATTTATATTTTTCATTTTATTGTGTTTACAGAAAATACTGTAACAAGCTAATTTACGGATATTATATAAAAAGGTGAGGGAATTTGAAATAAATATTTTTGATGTAATACGACATTTGTCGTGAGAAAATTTGCTTAATACGACAAATGTCGTTTAATTGCTTTTAAATTATAAAAGAAATGGATAGAAGCAAGCAGAAACCTTCGGAAGCAGAACTAGAAATTCTTCAGGAATTGTGGGATAAACCCGGGCAAACAGTAAATGAAATTCATGATCGTTTGCACGAAAGGAAACAGGTGGGCTATACCACAACATTGAAACAAATTCAAAGAATGTTAGAAAAGCGGATGTTAAGCAGAAAAAAAGAAGGGAAAATTTATGCTTATTTCTCTGAGCTTGATGAACAATCAACCAAGAATAATATTTTTAATAAGCTTTCTGATACCCTTTTTAAGGGGTCGGCTAAAGAAATGGTCATGCACTTATTGGGGAATCAAGAAACTAGTCCTGAAGATTTGAAAGAATTAAAGGAATGGATTGAGAAGCAAGAGAAAGGAGGTGCAAAATGATGGATTTATTACAAAACTCAACTTTAAGTTTAATGGGAATATGGGTTACTGTCAGTTGCTTAAGTGGTCTTTTAGTTTATTTGCTTATTAAGCTTTTTGATTTTTTATATCCAAATCAATCTTCTTCGGATAGATACCACAAAAGTATAGTTGGATTGGTATTTTTCTTTCTGATTACTATAGCCAGTACCTACGTTTTCAATGATAATATCAAAAATGAAAATACTACTTATTGGGAATTAGAAAGTGTTAATGAATTGACTGTCGAATCCTCCTTAATTAATGGAAGACAAGAAAGTAAATCCGTCATAGCACCAGAAAAAAGTGATTTTATGACAAGTAGTTTAATATTTAAATCACTTGGTATTTTTTGGTTGATAGGCGCTTTTGTTTTTTCTATAAAGATGATTGGTGGATATTATTATACCCAAAATTTAATAAATCAAGATCAGGGAAGTATTTCTCAAAAATGGAATAAATTTATTCAGAATCAATTATGGCAACTAAAGATTAAGAGGGATGTAAAAGTATTTGAAAGCCAGAGAATTACTTCTGCTTTAACTTTTGGTTTCATAAAGCCAGTAATTGCATTGCCTTTAGGCTTTTTTGCCACCTTACCTGCTGACCAAATTGAAGCTGTTTTATTGCATGAACTTTATCACATTAAACATAAAGATTATTTAATTAACCTGCTAACTATGACTTTTGAGGTCATATTCTTTTATCATCCATTAATGTGGTGGTTGGCTAAAAGTATTAGAGTTGAAAGAGAAAACAGATGTGATGACCAAGTCACTCAAATTGCAGATAAGCAAGTTTATGCACATGCTCTACTTAATATGGAAAGCTATAGACAATCGATGAACTATGCTATTCCATTTTCAAATAAACAATCTAACCTTAAAATGAGAATTATGAGAATTTTTGAACAAAAACCAGAACATAACATCGGTTTAAAACCATTTTTAAGCCTTTTGATGATTGTTGTTTTTCTGATGGGCTTTACTTTTTATAAGCTGGAAGAACCAAAAGAGGAATCAAAACTGGTAAAAACAGCTGAACAGAAAGTAGAGGAGATGGAAAAACAAATTCCTCAAAAACCAGAGGAGAAAGTACTTTTCAAATCAGAAGACAGCCGTCTTGGATTAGTCTTGGAAATGACTAAGAATACTTTGATAGCAAAAACCGAAAATGAAAAAGTTAAGCTATTTGTAGATGAAAAATTATTTCCTTTAAATCAAAAAATACCCTTGGGTGAGCAAGATATAGCTACCATGTATGAAATAGAAGAAAATACAGCTTATCATTTTTTTAGCATAAATTACTTTAAATCAAATAACAGGGCTAAGTGGGAAAAGGAAAATGAAAATCGAAATACTTATATTTTTGATAGGAAGACTGAGTTTTTCACCTTTAGACCAGCAAAAGATTTTGCTTCAGAACCTGATAATGTTAGTGATGAGGAAATGGAAGAGATGATTTTCAGAAGCTATAAGACCTTCAAAATTAATCGAGAAGCTAGATAACAAGCCAGCTAATGTCTCAGAGATCAATATACCTGGACCTGTTCAAATTCAGTTTGAAGATGGATTTGGTATGACTGGAGACTCAAGTAATCTTGAGGTTTTAAAGAAATTGGTCAAAAAATTCGGATCAGATGAAAAGGCTGAAGTGACCGTGAAAATTGATGGTAAATTGATCAAGAACGAAACTGACTTAGAAAAAATATTAGGAAATAGAGAAATTAGAAATATCCGAATTGTTTTGCCTTCAGAAAATGCAGAACAAGGACTTATAGAAATTATTACTGATAATGTTGTAAAAGTGAGGATTGAAGAAGTTGCTTCTGATGAAAATGAAAAGACAGCAATTAGTGAAGTACCCGAAAATGACAATACTATTACCATCAGTGTTTTTTATAAAACAAATGATGGAGATTTTTCAGGTGAAATGAAGATGGATGTTGAAAAGGAAAGTGTTTTGGAGGTTTTAGGTTTTAAGAGTTCTGAAGTTTTATTTGTTATTGACGGAGAGGAACAAACTTTAGGCTACAGACCAAATGATGTTGATCCAAATAAGATTGATAGTATTTCAGTATTGAAAGACAAAAAAGCTACCGATAAATATGGTGAAAAAGCTAAGAATGGAGTAGTAGAAATATATCTCAAAAAAGAATAAGAACCGGTAAACTATCAATCTTAAAATGGCTTGTCAATGACAGGTCATTTTTTTTATTCGAAATTTCTACAACGTAACATTTTAAAAGACAACCTATAAATTCACTTCAAAATCCTCTTTTTTGATTAACTTGCCATAAATATTAAGGTGATATGAGAGAAGATTTCCTGACAGGAGATGATGAAAATTTAAACCCAGAAGAGAAAGAGTTTGAAAAAGCACTTCGACCACTCTCTTTTAGTGACTTTACTGGTCAGCAAAAGACAGTGGATAATATTCAGGTATTTGTTCAGGCTGCAAAAAAGCGATCAGAGCCTTTGGATCACGTACTATTGCATGGCCCTCCAGGATTAGGGAAAACTACGCTATCTCATATCATAGCCAATGAATTAGGTTCTAGTTTGAAAGTCACTTCTGGCCCAGTCTTGGATAAACCCGGGGACCTAGCCGGTTTATTAACCAATCTGGAAGAAGGAGATGTTTTATTTATAGATGAAATCCACAGACTTAATGCAGTAGTAGAGGAATATCTTTATTCTGCCATGGAAGATTTTCGCATAGATATAATGTTGGACAGCGGGCCTAATGCTCGATCGGTTCAGATTAGCTTGAGCCCATTTACCTTAATTGGAGCTACCACACGCTCAGGATTGTTGACTTCTCCATTAAGAGCTCGTTTTGGTATTAATGCTCGTTTGGAATATTATGATGCTGAATTGTTAAAGAAAATTATCAAGCGTTCTGCTTCTATATTAAATACTCCTTTAGAAGAAGATGCTGCTTTTGAAATTGCCAGAAGAAGTAGAGGAACGCCAAGAATTTCTAATACGCTTTTAAGAAGAACCCGTGATTTTGCCGAAATAAAAGGCGATGGAACCATCACCAAGGAAATTGCGGAATTTGCCTTAAATGCACTGGATGTAGATCAACATGGATTGGATGAAATGGATAATCGAATTCTAACTACCATTATAGAGAAATTCAACGGAGGACCTGTTGGCCTGGGAACAATAGCGACTGCAGTTGGAGAAGAAGCCGATACTATCGAAGAAGTTTACGAGCCATTTTTAATTAAAGAAGGATATTTAAAAAGAACCGCCCGTGGTCGTCAAGCTACTGAATTAGCTTATAAACATTTAGGAAGTGTGCCTCCGGGCAGATTAGGGACTTTGTTTGATTAATGTCATTATCTAAAGAAAAAAATACCAAAATCATCAAATCCATAGCCTCCGATTTGGGCTTTGATTTCTGTGGCGTGTCCAAAGCTGGGTTTTTAGAAGATGAAGCCCCTAAGTTAGAAAATTGGCTCCAAAAAGGATACCATGGCAAAATGCATTACATGGCAAATCACTTTGATAAGCGACTTGATCCCACAAAACTAGTCGAAGGTGCAAAATCAGTGGTCTCTTTAATGTACAATTATTATCCCGAGCAAGATTTAGCCAAAAGTGATTCCTATAAAATAGCCAAATATGCTTACGGCAAAGATTACCATTTCGTCATCAAGGATAAGCTGAAAGATTTCATGTCCCGCATCCATAAAGAAATAGGAGAGGTGGACGGAAGAGTTTTTGTGGATTCAGCTCCTGTTATGGAAAGGCAATGGGCGGCTAAAAGTGGATTGGGCTGGTTAGGGAAAAATAGCTTGTTGCTCAATAAGCAAAGAGGAAGTTTCTATTTTCTAGCGGAATTAATCATTGATTTAGAGTTGGAGGAAGATGGCCCTATGCAGGATTATTGTGGAACTTGCACCAAATGTATTGATGCTTGCCCGACTGACGCTATAGTGGGTGATGGAATAGTGGATGCTTCCAAATGCATTTCGTATTTAACTATCGAACTCAAAGACGATTTACCAACAGAGTTTTCCGATAAAATGGAAAATTGGGTTTTTGGCTGCGATATTTGCCAGGATGTTTGTCCTTGGAACCGTTTCTCAAAACCTCATCAAGAAGAGGCTTTTCAACCGCATTCCATATTAACCGAAATGGATAAAAAAGACTGGGAAGAAATGACTAAAGAAGTTTTTAATGAAGTATTCAGAAAATCTGCAGTGAAACGGACTAAATATAGCGGTTTGATGCGGAATATTGATTTTATAAAATAATAATAACCATTGATTCGTATTTGTTAGGAGTTGGTAATTTGACTTCAATGACCACTCCTGAATTAAATGATCTATTTAATTACATATTAAATACAGCTATCCCCGGATTTTCATCTGTTGTAATCCCGTAAATTTTAGATTCTTTTTCATCAACATGTATACTCTGTAATGAAAAATCTAACTTATAAGAAGAAACCAAATTGCCATCATAAGAAAATTTATAGATAATCTTCGCAATATCAGAGTGGTTTTGGTTTACATTTATTGAAGTTTCCCCGGAATATAGTCCATAAATATAATTGTCACTTAGGTAGGCTCCATAATAACAATACACATCAGTTTCTCTATCAGTTAAAGCCATAGGATATCCAGCAGAATAATCAACCGTAAATTCAGGAATTATATTTCCGGGTCCTCGGATTGATAAAATGCTGGAATCTTTTAAGTCAAGTACTTCGATCATATCTCTATTTATGCAAGCTAAAGCAAATTTATTCTGCTGTGGATTAGAAAATAATTTTCCTTGATGAACTGAAGAGATTACATTTTTGGGGATATCCTCTGATTTTTCAACATAACCTTCCCAAGTATTAAAACCTGCAATTTCTTTACCATTTGCTGAAAATTCCGCAAACTGGTAAGAACCATCTGCTTTTATTCCGATAAAAGAATTTCTGTAGCTGGGGGCAAATTGAACAGCCAATACATCATCAGAAGTTTGCTTATATGTTTTTACAATTTCACTTTCAGTTATGTTATAAAGTGTTGATATTTTTGTTTCAGGGCAATATATCCAGAATTTATCAGGTTCAGAGGAAGGATACAAATTCCAAATTTTATAAAATTCACCTGGCCCCATTCCTTCTTTACCGAATTTATAATCAAAAGTCATTTCATCGGCATTTATAACACTTATTAAAGTATCTCCTGCCAATTCAGTTACTATTAATTTGGAATTCACTTTTATTATGCTGTTCGGTACTCGTGTTTGATCAAATACATGTTTTTCGCCTATTAAGGGTTTGTATTGGATATTGCTATGATTAAAAGTATTGATTTGATAATTCTTTTTAGAATTTGTCCTTTGACAGGAGACAATAAGAAAAATCAATATTATTGAAAGTATTAAAGATCTATTCATATTTTATTTAATTTTAAAAAAAAACTGCAGCGTATTTTCACGCTGCAGAACTACTTTATGGGCAATATGGACCACCCGAATACCATTTCGCTCCTAGGAATGTCATTCCATTGGGATGATAGCATACACTCCCAAAATTATCACAACAAATACCACCGTAATCTATTGGTTCTGATATAGTTTCCGGCTCATTTTGAGAAAATAAATAACTGCTCGACATTATTCCGCCAATTAACAAAATAGCAGTTGCAATTTGTTTTTTAAACATTTTCATAATTTAAATTTTAAATTTTAAAATAGAATTAAAAATTTAATCAAAGCGGCAGTAGAATTGGGATATCGACCTTTGGCCGGAAGGGATAAGTACAATTCACTTTATAGGTTTGGTTAAAATATCGACTAGTAAAATATTTAATCAATCTATTCACTTTGATTAATTATATAATTCAAATCTATCAATAAATTAATATAATGCAAAAAAAAACGGTTTTAATTATAATTGTACGTTAAAACATTAAGTAACTACCTTTCAGGGCTGAAAAATAGCTGGGATAACCTTTTTTAAATCCTCAGAGTGCACTACATATTGCACATAATCAGGTAGATCTTTCAAAGGCATCATTAATAAACCAATTTTTTCACTTTCTGCATATTCATGATAGTCAGCTACAGAATGAAGGTGTAATTTGATGAATCCTAAGGGTTCAAAAAATCTTTTAGTTAAATTCACTAATTTTTGTTCTTTCAATCGGTTGTTTTTGCTAAGTGCATAAGGTGAAATAATAGTGGCAGGAATGGCGGTTTGTGGCAAAAAGGGTTTGATTACTTCAAATGAGTTCTCAAAGTTTTCATGGCCTGTGAATTTAATGAGCACTTGTTCTTTAATGGGATGGTTGCGATGGTAGAATAAAACAGGTCGGTCAAATTTTGCTAAACTTTTAAGGAAATTGCCTAAATCAATTTCAAAATCCTTTTCTTTTAATTTTGAAAGTGGCAAAACAAGCTGATCCTTATTTTCATGTTTCGATAAACAACTATTGCAAATTCCGTTTTTACAGGTATAGAATGATTTGGCTGAAACCCAGTCATTGGGTTGTGCCTGTCCTCCTTGATTTTGAATCTCTTTAGCTACCATTTTTCCCAATTGTTTTTCACAAAATTCGCAAAATTGTGATGGAACTGTACTGAGATTAATAAGGAGGTAATATGATTAATGTCATGGTTTTTTGGAGAGTCAAGATTTAAGAGCCAGGAAACCAGACAGAACTTCGAACTTCTAAATTTCCAATTTTCATTTTATCACTATTTTTAGGAAAGTAACTAGCTTTAGAGACCCTAGAAATCATTTATGAAGTTTTAATTGCTCATATTTTTCTACTAACAATATATAACTTTCTGGAGATTTTAATTTTAGGTTCTCATTTGATATGAAATTTTTTAATTCTTTTTCTTTGTCGCTAAAATGGTCAAGGATATTTTTTTTATCTACCTCTTGTACAGTAAGAGAATTTAAATCAATTAAATAATATTTATATCTTTCATATCTATTGAATCCACTAGTTTTATATGGAGTGTACCTTCCATCGACTCCAGTTGCAATCCCAGTGTTCACCTCTTTTACTATGTTAATTTCATTTCTACCAAATAAAAGTAATTCTGAGCCATTATAAAGCAATTCAGCAAATACTTTATTACGTTCCAGTTTTATAGAATAATAGTGATGCCTTTTCATATTACTACTATCCATATAAGAAAACTCCAATACATTATAAACATTAGCTACTATTAAATTATCATCTTTGTTTATTTTTAAAATTCCCTTTGGTGCTAATTTATTAAAGGATATTTCACCAGTAAATTTCTCCCCATTTTTAAAAATGACTTCCCCATATACCCATTTATCTGGTTTATTTTTTTTTAATAATTTATTAATAAGCTGTGATTGAGCAGAATATTGAAACAGGAAAAATGAAAGAATGGCAATTGCAATAAATTTGATATGCATAAAAAATATTTTTTTCCAAAAATAATAATTACTATAAACTAAAGGTGTATTCTACAGGGTTTTGTGATTATCTTGAGTAGTTGAGAATATGGGTTATTACCTTATTTTTATTTATATCATTTTATAATTTCTAGTTTAGCCTGTAATATTAGCCTAGTTTCCTTTCCTCTAGTACCCGTCCTTTCTCACTAGGCAATGCTGACTACTTATATAACAAATAACCATTTCTCATCTCTTTATATTCCTCTAGACCAGCTTGCCAACTCATTTTAATTTCCTCTTCTGAAAAACCTGCTTCAATCTGCTGGCGTAATGATTCTGTTCCGGCTAATTTTGTTAAGAAACTATTGAAGTATTCATTTTTATCTGGAAATGCTTTATAGAAATCAATCAAATACTTTAATGAAATTCCTTCTTCGAAATCTTTTGTCTCAAAATCAATTCCATAACACTTTTGATCCTCAAAAGGAGGGTGGGTACTACTTCCAGGCATGCTAATGGGGGTGAAAGTATGTTTAAAATCTTGTAATAATGGATGGCCAATTTGCTGAAAAGGTTTTTCAGTTCCTCTGCCCACACTGATGGCAGTTCCTTCGAAAAGGCAAAGAGAAGGATAAAGCGCAATACTTAAATCATTTGGCAAGTTCGGTGAAGGTTTAATGGGTAAGGAATATGAATCACTGTGACTATAATTTTTATTTTCTATAATTTTTAATTCACACTGAACTTCATTTTTCAACCACTTTTCACCATTTATCATTTGAGCTAGCTCAGCTACAGTTAAACCATGCAAAATTGGTATGGGGTGTATCCCTACAAAAGACAGATGTTCCATTTCCAAAATAGGGCCGTCTATATACATTCCGTTTGGATTGGGTCGATCTAATATTAATAATGGAATATTATTTTCCGCACAGGCTTCCATTACATAATGCATGGTGCTGATATAAGTATAAAATCTTACTCCCACATCCTGTATGTCAAAGATCACCACATCCAGATCTTTCAATTGCTCATTACTAGGCTTTTTATTTTTACCGTATAGAGAAATAATAGGCAATCCTGTTTTTTCATCAAATCCTGACTTTATTTTAGCTCCAGCATCAGCCTCTCCACGAAAACCATGCTCAGGAGCAAAAACTTTTATTATATTAATATCATGCGATCTTAAAGTATCAACCAAATGTGTTTGGTCAATGGTAGAAGTTTGATTCACCACCATTCCTACCGATTTTCCTTTTAAATAAGGAAGATATTCTTCAGTTTGATATGCTGCAGGAATTGGTGAATTTTGTTGTGCTACGCAAGCATTTATCAAAATCATAAAAAATAGAGCGCAAAGCGGAATGAGTTTGCTAATGAAATTGTAATTTGCAGTTCTAATCATAAATCAAAAATAAAGTTAATTCTTGAATCTACCTGATTTTATAGCGAAACGTACGATTAATTCTAAAACCGGACAATTTTCCGGCAGTATTTATAAAATTGCCATCAGCAGTATTGCTATTGGGTTGGCTATAATGTTGATCGCACTCCTGATTTTAGGAGGATTTCAAAAGACCATAAAAGATAAAGTTTACAGTTTTGCAGGTCACATGCAAGTAACGAAATATACACTTAGTAATTCTTTTGATGAGTCACCAATCTCAACTGAGACCAATTTTTTTCATAATCATCAAGATTTACCTTTCATTCGTCACGTGCAGGGAGTTGCTTATAAAACTGGATTATTGAAAACCGAAGAAGCGGTAGAAGGGGTGGTGATTAAAGGAATAGGTACTGATTATGATACTGCGAATTTTGCCTCCAACTTAATTGAAGGAAGATTTCCCAATGTCCATGCTGAAAATTATAGTACGGAAATTATCATCAGTAAAGAGATAGCACAATTATTAAGACTGGAATTAGATCAAAAAGTCATTATGTATTTTGTTCAAAATCCTCCAAGATACCGACAGCTGGAAATTGTTGGGGTTTATGAAACTGGTTTAGAAGATTTTGATGAGCGAATGATTATTGGAGATATCAGAATGATTCAAAGATTGAATGATTGGAAAGAAGATCAAGTGGGGAGTTATGAGGTTTTTATAAAGGATAATATTGATGAAGAAGAAGCAGAATCTATTGTTTTTGATAAGGTGGAATCCGATCAATTTGTAAACCTCACAAGTAAAAAATACCCTCAATATTTTGAATGGCTGGAGTTACTTAATCAGAATGTAAGATTGTTCTTAGCTTTGATTTTGTTTGTGGCCTGCTTTAATATGGTAGCCGTCATTTTCATCCTTACCATGGAAAGAACACCTATGATAGGTATGTTGAAATCAATGGGTGGTCAAAATAAATTGATACGAAATATATTTTTAATGAGTGGTTTGCGATTGACTTTTAAAGGCTTGCTTTACGGAAATTTAGTAGCAATAGGAGTTGCTGCATTACAATATTACTTTCATATCATTCCTCTAGATCAACAAAATTATTATATGAGTTCTGTTCCTATCCTCTGGGATTTTAAGATGATCATAGGCTTGAATTTATTAGTATTAATTGTCGTACTGATTTCTCTTTTCCTCCCTGTTTGGTTTATAGCTCGTATGAAACCCATTAAGGCTATCCGTTTTGATTGATGGGTGGTGATTTTCTTCCCAGCCTAGTGCAATAATGCCACCCTAACAGGGCTTGGGTAGTCTGCTATCATCATACTTACCATAATATCATCCCTCTGGGACTTTGTTCTGCGGTTTGACGGTTAAAACCGTCTAATCGCTGATGGCACTGTCCTGGAATATCGGTCAGACGGAAATATGGGGAATTCTCAAGATGAAACCTATCACTACATTATTTTGATTTGGGCATAGTTTATGATTTTGATATCCGTCAGACCGAAACTGCTGGCAATCCAACATCCAACATCCAACAACATCCTACACCCAAACACCCTACTTCCATCTCATAGCTTCCATCTTCTTCAACCTGCTAACATAAAACCTATTCACATAGTCACATCTATACCCCATCACTTAAGAAATTTTCATTTTTTATCTTCCTATTCTTAGCGTCTTTCACTAATTTCAAACTCTGAATTATACCACCTTCTCAGCAAATATTTTATGTATTTAGTTTACGATACCGAGACCACCGGATTACCAAAAAATTACAATGCTCCATTAAGCGATGCAGAAAATTGGCCACGTTGTGTTCAGATTGCCTGGCAGTTACACGGAGCAAATGGTGAGCTTTTAGATGCACAGAACCACATCATCAAACCAGAAGGATTTGATATTCCATATAATGCGGAAAAAGTGCATGGAATTTCTACTGAAAGAGCTCAAAAAGAAGGTAAACCACTGATTGAAGTTTTAGAAGCTTTCAAAACTGTTCTGGAGAAAACGGATGTGGTGGTCGGACATAATATTAGCTTTGATGTTTCTATTATGGGTGCTGAAATGCTGAGAAAAGAGCTTTCTGAAAAGGTTCTTACAGAAAAGCCCATAATCGATACTAAAGAAGCGGGAACAGACTTCTGTAAAATTCCAGGAGGAAGAGGAGGGAAGTTTAAGTGGCCAACCCTAACAGAGCTTCATAAAAAACTATTCGGAAAGGATTTTGCCGATGCACATGATGCCGCTTATGATGTGGATGCTACTGCCAAATGTTTCTTTGGTTTGATTAGCGAACGAGCAGTAAAGCCATTGGGAGAAACTCCAATCGAAGCAATCAGTTATGAGCCACCCAAACTGGATGTAGCAAACTTTGCTGCAAGCTCAAAAAATGAAGAAAAGGCAGCGTCTGATGCGCTAAAGCAAGCTAAAAATGCTGATATATCAGAATTAAGCGATACTAATTTTGTCCATCTTCATTGTCATACGCAATTTTCTATTTTGCTATCTACTACAGAAATTCCTTCCATGGTCAATAAGGCAAAAGAGTTGGGAATGCCAGCTATTGCTATGACAGACCATGGCAATATGATGGGGGCCTATAATTTTGTGCGTGATGCGAATAAAGCCGGAATCAAACCAATAGTAGGTTGCGAGTATTTCCTTACGCAGGACAGAACTAATAAGAAAAATAAAGATGATGGTTTCCAAACTGTCCTTTTGGCAAAAAATAAAGCTGGATATCATAATTTAGCAAAACTATCTTCCATCGCCTTTGTAGAAGGTTTTTATTATGTTCCTCGAATAGATAAAGAAGCATTAATACAATACAAAGAAAATATTATTGCCACCACTGGTGGATTATGGGGGGAAGTCCCATTTTTGATTTTAAATGCAGGAGAAAGTCAAGCGGAGGAAGCTTTCGTTTGGTGGAAAGAACAATTTGGTGAGGATTTTTATATAGAATTAAATCAGCACGGTGTTCCTGAAGAACAAAAGGTAAATGAAGTATTATTAAAATTTGCCAAAAAGTATGATGTAAAATATTTCGCAGCTAATAATACCTATTATACGAATAAAGAAGATGCAGAAGCGCAAGATATTCTACTTTGCGTAAAAGATGGTGAGACAACTGGTGAGCAAGGAAAGCCTAAGAAGTATGTAGGGAAAAGAGGGCGTGAATACCGCTTTGGATTGCCTAATGATGAATTCTATATCAAGTCTCCGGATGAGATGAAGAAGCTATTTGCCGATTATCCAGAAGCCATTGCTTGTACGGCTGAGATAGCAGATAAAATTGAAGGTTTTGAATTAGCAAGGGATGTGCTATTGCCAAAATATGATATTCCGCAAGAATTTATTGATCCTAAGGATACCGAAGATGGTGGAAACAGAGGAGAAAATGCCTATTTACGCCATATCACTTATGAAGGAGCGAAAAAGCGCTATCCGGAAATCACCGATGAAATTAAAGAACGAATTGATTTTGAGCTTGAAACCATTGAAAGAACAGGCTATCCTGGTTATTTCCTGATCGTTCAGGATTTCACAACTGCTGCTAGGGAAATGGGCGTGTCGGTTGGTCCAGGCAGGGGGTCAGCAGCCGGTTCAGCAGTGGCCTATTGTACAGCAATCACCAATATTGATCCCATTAAATACGATTTACTATTTGAGCGTTTTCTGAATCCAGACAGGGTTTCATTGCCCGATATTGATATTGATTTTGATGATCACGGTCGCCAAAAAGTAATAGATTATGTAATCAAAAAATATGGTGCCAATCAGGTAGCTCAAATCACAACGTATGGTACTATGGCTGCTAAATCAGCCATTCGGGATACTGCTCGTGTGATGGAACTACCTCTGATGGATGCAGATAGGATTGCCAAATTGGTACCGGATATCAAGCTGAAAGCCTTATTCGAATTGGCTACTGATAAAAAGAAATTATCGGCTAAGTTGAAAAATAATGGGGAGGCCATCAGTAAAGCAGAAGAATTATTGAACTTGGCAAAAGCAGATGATGCTTCTGCAAAAGTAATCAACCAAGCCAGAGTATTGGAAGGCTCGGTGAGAAATACCGGTATTCATGCCTGTGGAGTGATCATTACTCCTGATGATATTACCAAATTCGTTCCCGTTGCCTTAGCTAAGGATTCGGATATGTACTGCACGCAATTTGATAATGCAGTGGTGGAAAATGCAGGTCTTTTAAAAATGGATTTTCTGGGGTTAAAAACCTTAACACTGATTAAGGATGCAGTCAGAATTGTGGAGGAAAGACATGGTATTAAATTAGATCCGGATGATTTCCCGATAGATGACCCCAAAACTTATGAGCTTTTTCAGAAAGGAGAAACAGTAGGGATTTTCCAGTATGAATCTGCCGGTATGCAAAAATATTTGCGGGATTTAAAGCCTACGGAATTTTCGGATCTGATTGCGATGAATGCCCTTTACCGACCAGGTCCGCTAGAATATATTCCGAATTTCGTAAAGCGTAAAAATGGTCTGGAGGAAATCAGTTATGACCTTCCTGAAATGGAGGAATACCTAAAGGAAACTTATGGTATAACCGTTTACCAAGAGCAGGTGATGTTGCTTTCACAGAAATTAGCAGGCTTTACCAAAGGTGAGGCAGATGTTTTGCGTAAAGCGATGGGTAAAAAAATCTTTGCCCTGCTGGAAGAGCTGAAACCGAAATTTATTAATCAGGGAGCTGAAAAAGGACATCCCAAAGATGTGCTTGAGAAGATATGGAAGGATTGGGAAGCCTTTGCAGCTTATGCATTTAATAAATCACACTCGACTTGTTATGCTTGGATAGCATACCAAACCGCCTATTTAAAAGCACATTATCCTGCTGAGTACATGGCTTCTGTGCTGAGTAATAATATGGGCCAAATTACGGATGTTACTTTTTTCATGGAAGAATGTAAACGTGCGGGCATAGAAGTATTAGGACCGGATGTGAATGAATCTAATCCTGGATTTACAGTAAATGAAAATGGTCAAATCCGATTTGGACTGGCTGCCATAAAGGGAGCTGGTTCTGCTGCAGTGGAAAGTATTATTCAGGAGCGTAAGGCTAATGGACAATACAAGGATATATTCGATTTTGCAGAGCGAATACCTCTAAAGAGCGTCAATAAAAAGACATTCGAGTCACTAGCTATGGCAGGTGGCTTCGATTGTTTTAAAGAATATCATAGAAAGCAATTCTTGGTTTCCGATAATGGGGAAGGCACTTTAATTGAGAAAATCATTAAATATGCTCAAAAACTACAGCATGAAAAAGACAGCGCCCAAACTTCCTTATTTGGTGGAGACGGAGGAGTAGCAATTCCACCACCAAGAGTAGTGGAAATGGAGCCTTATTCCGAGTTGGAAAAACTGAATATTGAAAAAGAAGTAGTAGGGCTTTTCATTTCGGGCCATCCATTAGATGCATATAGATTTGAAATGGAAAGTTTCTGCAATACACAGGTTTCAGAGTTGAATGATATAGAGAGTCTTGCATCTAAAAATGAAGTAAAGGTTGGAGGAATAGTCACGGCCATAGCCCATAGACAAACCAAAACAGGAAAACCATTTGGTACTTTAACTCTGGAAGATTACGGAGGGTCATTTACCTTTTTCCTTTTCGGAGATGATTATTTGGGAAATAAGCAATTTTTCGAAAATGGGTGGTTCATTTTTATTTCAGGAAGAGTTGGCAAAAAACCATGGGGAGATCAGGCATTGGAGTTTAAAATCAGTAAGGTTGAATTACTATCCGAATTAAGAGATAAAAGAACGAAGAGTCTCGCTATTAGCTTGGATTTGAATGCCATAACAGAAGATTTAATAGTGGAGCTTGATAATTTATGCCAGACATTTAAAGGGGAATGTGAAGTGAAATTGGAATTGCAGGATAAAATAAACGGTTATAAGGTAGAGACCAAATCCAGAAAATATAAAGTAAATCCAAGTAATGAGCTTATAGAAGGGCTTAACAGAATTCCAGATTTGAATTATAGGATATTGACTTGATCTAAATAAAAAATCCTCATCTCATAACATTAATGTTAAGATGATGATTTGTGAGTTGAAATTCAATGCAGACCAGCAGCCTACACACAGGTTTATATTTGTTTGATATTAACTTCTTTTTTATTGTTTCTGCTATTTTTGCCAATTGGAACGAATATTTCCAATCTGTTATCATGGTGAACTGCATCTACATCATCTGTATTGGCAAAAATTGGTAATTCCACTTTTCTGTAAAATAATGGGATAACTACCCCAGAATTTACCGCAGGGTGAATTATTGTAGCAAATATTTGTAATGAATTTTGATCTGATATAACTTTTAATTGTTCTGCCTCAATGCTTGGTGCATTTACCATAATCGAGAATCCATCATCCAGATTTTCAATGCTAAAATCTATTTGTGTAACGCCTCCGCCCAAGGTGTTTAGCTGGTCACCTTGATATAATAAGTTTCTTAATAGGTCTTTATTTTTAAGTAAATTCATAATCCTTGAATTTTAGTATTCAGTGTACAAACATCAAAACTTGATCCAATGATTATTGTTTATGGATTTAAGCCATAATGACGTGCTGCACTGATTTTGACTGACATTTATTCAGGTTAATTAAAGAATTTTGTCTATGCTGAGACATATTAAAAGTATCGAATTCGTACTTTTGCAGTCTAATAAATAAAATGGATTCAAAAATAGTAGTCATTATTCCTGCCTTTAATGAAGAAAATGCCGTTGGTAAGGTAGTAAAAGCTATTCCAAAGGAATGGGTAGAGGAAATAGTAGTTGTAAATAATAATTCTACGGATCAAACTCGACAGGCAGCAGAGCAGGAGGGGGCATTGGTTTTGGATCAACCCATTAAAGGCTATGGAAATGCCTGTTTAAAAGGGATGGAATATGTGAAATCTAAAACAAAAAAGCCTGATATCATCGTTTTTTTGGATGCAGATTATTCAGATTATCCTGAGCAATTGCCTGATTTGGTCAAACCAATATTAGAAGATAGGATGGACATGGTAATAGGGTCAAGGGCTTTAGGTGAAAGAGAAGGAGGGAGTATGACTTTCCCTCAGGTTTTTGGAAATAGGTTAGCTACCAGGTTGATTTGGCTTTTTTATGGTTATCGTTTTACGGATCTTGGTCCGTTTAGAGCTATTCGCTGGGATAAGCTAATGGAAATCAATATGAAGGATAAAACTTTTGGTTGGACTGTAGAAATGCAAGTGAAGGCAGCTAAAATGAAAATGAAATGCACAGAAGTGCCAATGGCCTACAGGAATCGAATTGGAAAGTCTAAGGTTTCAGGCACAGTTTACGGAACTGTTATGGCAGGATATAAAATTTTATACACCATTTTTAAATATTTATGAACATGACTTGGGAATGGTTAATTATTGTGCTTTACGGACTCAGCTTACTGTTCATATTCTTTTTCAGTTTAGGACAGTTGCACCTAACCTATTATTATATAAAAGCTAAGAAAAAACAGAAAAAAGGAGCTCTGAAAACACCTACAATGAACGGAGATTACCCCAAGGTTTGTGTTCAGTTACCCATTTTTAATGAAAAATATGTAGTCAACAGATTGGTAGATGCAGTTTGTGAATTAGATTATCCCAATGAATTATTGGGAATCCAGTTGTTGGATGATTCAACAGACGAAACAACCGAAATTCTGGAAGCCAAAACACAATATTGGCAATCGAAAGGTAAAAATATTCAACTCATCAGAAGACCTGAAAGAGTTGATTTTAAGGCGGGAGCTTTGAAATATGGAATGGAAAGGACAGATGCTGAGTTCATCGCGATTTTTGATGCTGATTTCTTACCACAACCATATTTTTTGAAAGCTACAGTTCCTCATTTTCAAAATGAGAAAATTGGGGTTGTGCAAACTCGCTGGGGGCATGTTAATAAGGAATATTCAATTCTCACTCGCTTACAGGCTTTTGGACTGGATGCGCATTTCACGGTAGAGCAAGTAGGTAGAAATACTGCAGGTTCATTTATCAATTTTAATGGAACGGGTGGTGTTTGGCGTAAAGAAACTATTAAAGATGCCGGAGGATGGTCGGCTGATACTTTAACAGAGGATTTGGACTTGAGCTATCGTTCGCAATTGAAGGGTTGGGAATTTCTATACCGAGAAGATGTTGAATCTCCTGCTGAATTACCGATAATTATGCCTGCCATTAAATCTCAACAATTTAGATGGAACAAAGGAGGAGCAGAAACCGCACGAAAGAATTTCTTGAAGGTATTGAAAGCACCGATTGGATTCTCCAATAAGCTACACGCATTTTTCCATTTATTTAATAGTTCTATTTTTATTGCTATTTTGATAACTGCAGTGCTGAGTGTTCCTATGCTTTGGATTAAAAGTATTCATCCTGAGTTAGCTCTTTTATTCCAAATAGGAAGCGTTTTTCTGCTTGGTTTTTTCTCTATTGCTATTTTCTATTGGGTAGCTAATAAACACTTGATGAAAGGAAAGGGTCATGGTAAATATTTCTTTAAAACCTTTCCGCTTTTTATCACGGTATCCATGGGTTTGTCATTGCATAATGCCCTGGCTGTGGCGGAGGGCTTATTGGGATTTAAATCTGCTTTTATAAGAACACCAAAATTTAATATTTCTGATAAAAATAAAAGCTGGAAAGATAATCAATACATCAAATTGCAGTTCAGCTGGTTAAGTGTTTTGGAAATGATCTTGGCGCTGTATTTTGCCTTTGCGATATTTTTAGGATTTAATTTAGGTGATTATGGTTTAATCATTTTCCATTTGATGTTAATGTTGGGATTTTTAATGGTTTTTTATCATTCGGTAAAACCACAACTCAAATAGATTGAAAAATTCTTTAAAGTATATAGCTGTCATGATAATGGGTGCATTGCTCATAAGCATCAGCTATTTTACTTTAAGATATGAAAGTTCATTTCTGATTGGACAATTTATATTGCTCTTTGCTCTTTATTTATTTTTGACTTACCAAAAAAATAAATTCTCTTTAAAGGAGATTATTTTAGTTGGGATACTTTTCAGATTGATTTTATTGATTTTGATGCCCAATTTATCAGAAGATGTATATCGTTTCCTTTGGGATGGTAAATTATGGTGGGAAGGAATAGACGCTTATGCGTGGTTACCTTCCGAAATTGCTAAAGAAAATATTCTAAGTTCTGAGTTATTTGCTCAACTCAATTCGCCTAATTATTATAGTATTTATCCACCAATTAATCAATTGATTTTTGCAATAGCTGGAATTTTTGAAAATACTACTTTTGGGATTATTGCTATTCGACTTTTTATCATTTTGGCAGAACTTGGAACTCTAATTCTGCTCCCTAAAGTTTTGATGCACTATGAAAAGAATTCCAAACTTTTGATTTTCTATGCTTTCAATCCTTTGGTGATTTTGGAATTAGCAGGGAATCTACATTTTGAAGCTTTTGTAATATTCTTTTTGCTATGGGCTGTTTATGAATTTGAAAAAAGGAAAGTTTATAAAAGTGCCTTAGGAATAGGATTAGCTATAAGTTTTAAACTTGTCCCCATCATTTTGCTGGCAAGCTTTTTTAAGAAATTTGCTTTAAGGCAATATGTGAAATTTGTTATGCTGGCTAGTTTAGTGGCAATGTTAAGTTTTCTACCCTTTCTATTTTCCGATGCAGTTAAAGGAATTATAACCAGTACATCACTTTATTTCCAGAGTTTTGAGTTTAATGCTAGTATCTATTATTTGATTCGGGAAATTGGTTTTGCTGTAAAAGGCTATAATATCATTGCCACGTCAGGTCCGCTGATGGGTATTTTTGCATTTTCTGGTATGGCAATTTTTAATTTGTTAGCCTCTTCAAAAATGAACTTGCCTGAGAGAATGTTATGGACTTATGTGATATATTTCCTTTTTGCTACTACAGTTCATCCCTGGTATGTTTTACCAATTCTAGTGCTAGGAATTTTAAGCGACTATAAATTTCCAGTATTATGGACTATTACCATATTCTTCACTTATTGGGGTTATTCTCAAACTGGATATCAAGAACATTTATGGATAGTTGTAGTTGAATACATCTCATTGCTAGCTTTTTTCGTATTTGAATTGATACAAAAATCTAAAAACTGGAAAAAACTTTATGCTTAAATTCTGGCTTAATATCATGCTAATATCATTTATTCAAACCTTAGTTGCTTGTGGTCAGCAAACCTATGATCAAAAGCTGCAATCGCTTTATAGTAATACAGTGTCTCTGGTCCAGCCTCAAGAAGTAAAAAAAAAGCTAAACGAGAAAGAAGTGGTTATTCTAGATACACGTTCTGCTAAAGAATATAGTGTTAGTCATCTACCTAATGCCCGATTTGTTGGTTACGACCACTTTGATATTTCTCAAGTGAAAGATATTCCAAAGGATAAAGAAGTAGTGGTTTATTGTTCAGTTGGGTATAGAAGTGAGAAAATAGGGGAGAAGCTCAAAGATGCTGGATTTGAAAATGTGAGCAATATGTATGGAGGTATTTTCCAATGGAAAAATGAAGATTTTGATGTAATCAACCAAAAGGGAGAAGTTACCGACAGCGTTCATGTTTATAATAAACGCTGGGGTAAATGGTTGGAAGAAGGAAAAGGTATAAAGGTCTATGAATAAAAAGCACTTACTGATTATTTTTGTAAAAAATCCTGAGCTAGGTAAATGTAAAACCCGATTGGCCGCCACCATAGGTAATCAAAAAGCATTGAATTTTTATAAGAATATGCTTAAAAGAACCAAAGAAGTAGCAGAGGATGTCAATGCAGATAAAGCCGTTTATTATTCTTCATTCATAGATGAAAATGATTTATGGTCTAATCAGCGGCCTTTCTACAAGTATCTACAAAACCTAAATCCTGATTTGGGAATTAAAATGCAATCTGCCTTTGAAGAAGCCTTTCAGGGTGGATATGAGTCAGTTTGTATTATTGGCAGTGATTGTTACGATTTAGATGAGAAAGTTGTCGATCAAGCCTTCAAGTCATTGGAAAGTAAAGATGCTGTTTTAGGGCCATGTAATGATGGAGGTTATTATTTACTAGGTATGAACCAATTACATCCAGAGCTTTTCAAAAATAAAAATTGGAGTACAGAAACTGTAGCTTCAGATAGTATTCAGGATTTCAAAAATCTTAATTTAAAATATGTTTTATTGGAAGAGTTGACTGATATAGATAATGAGGAGGATTTAATGTCTATTCCAGATGAGGTTATTGAAGAATTTTTATCCTAATATTTATGGAGTATTTTATAAATAAGTGAAAACTTTTTGCCTAAAAACAACCACCCCGTCCTTCGGACACCCCTCCTTTTTTAAGGAGGGGAGCTTCTTCGAGCAAATAAATGCTCTATATTTCAATTTTTATACTGATCGTCTTGTTTTTGAAAACCGATATCTTTCGTATATACCCATGGATGTTTTGCACATCCTGCTGCTCCCCTGTTTTAGGGGAGCTGTCCGAAGGACTGAGGGGTTTTAAACACAAAAAAGCCCTTGAATAATAATCCAAAGGCTTTTATCTAATATCTAAAGTCTAGACTCTAGAATCTATCTTATCCAATAGCTACTCTCTTGAATTCAGTAACGGTCATTCCTTTGTTAACTGAATCTAAGTATTGAGCAATAGAAGTTTTGTTATCTTTTACGAAAGCTTGAGGTAATAAAGTGCTCTCTTTGAAGAATTTGTTCAATTTACCTTGAGCAATTTTTTCTAACATTTCTTCTGGCTTGCCTTCCTGACGAGCAGTTTCTTTTCCTATTTCGATTTCTTTTTCAATAACAGAAGAATCAACACCGTCTTTATCAACAGCAACAGGGTTCATTGCAGCAATTTGCATCGCTACATCTCTACCAGCATCTTTAACATCAACACCACCAGTGTTTTTCAAAGCAACCAAAACACCTAATTTAGCTCCAGCGTGTACATAAGAAACTACTTTCTCGCCTTCTAAAGTTTCATAGTGGCTGATTTCGATTTTCTCTCCAATTTTACCTACCATTTCAATCACTTTTTCACCAATAGTGATGTCTTCGTAAGGAATAGCTTTCAAGGCATCTAAGTCAGCTGGTTTTTCGGCAGCAACTTTACCGATAATTTCTTCACCAAATTTCTGGAAGTCTTCATTTTTAGAAACGAAGTCAGTTTCACATGTTAAAGAAATTAAGAAAGCTTGAGTTTCATCATCATTAGTTTTGATGAAAACATTACCTTCAGTAGTTTCTCTATCTGCTCTTTTTTCAGATAACTTCTGTCCTTTTTTTCTTAAATATTCGATGGCTTTGTCAAAATCACCATCAGCTTCAGTTAATGCCTTTTTGCAATCCATCATGCCGGCACCTGTTATTTCTCTAAGCTTTTTTACTTCTTGTGCTGTAATAGCCATGCTTATTTGATTTTAAGTTTAATATTATAATTTAGAATGGGGTATTATGAATCATGAAATAAAACTAGACTAAACTTTGATATTTCCTGCTTATTAAATGATTACTATAGTTATTTTGAATAATTACTTAACAGACACTGTAAAATAAAAAATTGAACACCTGAGCTAGTCTGATGTTCAATTTTTGTATTTATTCAATATTGTTCATTAGAAGATTTATTCAGCAGATTTTTCAGAAGTTTCTTCTTTCTTAGAATCTTCCTTCTTAGGTTCTTCTTTTTTAGAATCCTCTTTAGCATCTACTGCTTTTTTCTCTTCTTCAGCTTGTTTCATTTTAGCATCATCTTTCTCTGCCTTTCTTTCCATCAAGCCTTCTTCAATAGCTTTACCGAAAGATTTTAAGATCAAGCTAATTGATTTCCATGCATCATCATTAGCAGGAATTGGATAATCAACTTGAGTAGGATCAGAGTTAGTATCCACCATTGCGAAAACAGGGATGTTTAATTTCTGAGCTTCTTTGATTGCGATGTGCTCTCTTTTGATATCGATTACAAAAAGTGCAGAAGGAAGTCTGTTCAAGTCAGCTATACCGCCTAAAACTCTTTCCATTTTTTCTTTCTCTCTTTGAATCATCAATCTCTCTCTTTTTGCAAGATTAAGATATGATTCTTCTTTTTGCATTTTATCGATGTTAGCCAATTTTTTTAATGACTTTCTGATAGTTGCAAAGTTAGTCATCATACCACCTTGCCATCTATCTACTACATAAGGCATATTTAATCTTTTAGCCTCTTCCATCACGAT
Organism: Marivirga sp.; assembly: GCF_024636815.1. Lineage (GTDB taxonomy): Bacteria > Bacteroidota > Bacteroidia > Cytophagales > Cyclobacteriaceae > Marivirga. The sequence goes on along the minus strand of NZ_JAGXGF010000058.1, from coordinate 259 downwards.
GTCCTGTGCTTGTTTTTTTGTAGCAACAAATAAAACTTTTTTACCAGAACGAACATGGTTCTTGATAGCATGACATGCTTCATCTAAAGCGGCCAAAGTTTTATTTAAGTCAATAATGTGGATGCCATTACGCTCCATGAAAATGTAAGGAGCCATTTTAGGATCCCACTTTCTTGTTAAGTGTCCGAAATGGACACCAGCTTCAAGTAAGTCGTTGTACTCAAGCTTAGCCATAAGTTTTTAAATTTATATGTTGTTG
>NZ_JAGXGF010000057.1 GCF_024636815.1 Marivirga sp. | reverse complement strand
CAGCTATTGGTCTTAAGCCTCTTAATGCGGTACCAATTCCCTGTCCGATTATTGTACATTCACGAATACCGGTATCCATCACCCTCAAATCGCTATACTTTTCCTGCAAACCTGCAAAGGCTTGATTTACATCACCTATTTTTCCAACATCCTCACCAAAAGCAAAAACTTTTTGGTCGCGAGCTAAAGCAGCATCAAAGCAAGCTTGTAAAACTTCTCTACCATCTACTTTTTTAGGGTCATTGGAATACTCTGCATCTATCACCTCCACTTTTAAAGCTGATTCATCTGACTCACTGTATAAATGAGAACTATAGCGATCATGCCCTTCTTCATTTACAGCTTTCAACCAGTTAATAAGCTTTTGTTTAGCTTCTCCTTGATGTTTTATAACTAATCGCAAAGATTTTTTAACAGCTTTTATATTATCTAGTCGCAATGGATTCATAGCTGATTTCAACTCCTGTCCAATTTCTGAAATCTCATTTTGACCAGTTTCTTCTGCTAAAGCATTCAACAAGCCTAAAGCTTCTTTTTGCTGATCTTTAATTTCACCAATAAAAGCTTTCCAAGCAGCATCTTTAGCATCTTTAGCAGTTTTCTTTGCCTCGTTTTCTATCTCATCTAATTCCTTTTCTGAAGCAATTTTATTTTCAAGAATATATTTTCTGAATTGGGTCAAGCAATCACGTTCTGTTTCCCAGTCTAATCTTTCTTGTGATTTATAACGCTCATGAGATCCTGAGGTAGAATGCCCTTGAGGCTGTGTCATTTCCAAAACATGCACTATTGAAGGCACGTGTTCTTCACGAGAAATTTTTGCTGCTTTTTGATAAGTATCTATCAAAGCTTCGTAATCCCAACCTCTAACTGTTAAGATTTCATATCCATTTTTATCTTTTGTTCTTTGAAATCCAGCCAAGGCTTCTGATATACTACCTTTTGTAGTATGAAATTCCTGCGGCACACTAATCCCGTAATGATCATCCCAAATGGACATCAACATCGGAATTTGTAACACTCCAGCTGCATTAATGGATTCATAAAACATACCTTCTGAGGTAGAAGCATTTCCTATAGTTCCGAAGGCTACTTCATTTCCATTGATGGAATATTGCTCAAACTCTTTTTTATTTAATTCTTTATTATTTCTGAATAATTTTGAAGCAAATGCTAATCCTACCAATCTCGGCATTTGTGCTGCTGTTGGTGAAACGTCAGAAGAACTGTTTTTGCTTTCTGTCAGTTTTGTGTATTTCCCTGCTTCATCCAACATTCTAGTGGCGAAATGTCCATTCATTAATCGACCAGCAGAAGCAGGATCAGCATTAACGTCTGTATGGGCATAAAGCTGAGCAAAATATTCTTGTATGCCTAACTCACCAATGGCAAACATGAAAGTTTGGTCACGGTAATAACCAGAACGAAAATCACCATTCTTAAAAGACTTAGCCATAGCCAGCTGAGCCAATTCCTTTCCGTCACCGAAAATTCCAAATTTAGCTTTGCCCATGAAAACTTCCTTACGCCCCATCAAACTTGCATGCCTACTCTCCCATCCTAAACGGAAATCATTTAAAACTTCCTCTTTAGAAATACTAGTTTTATTCTTTTTATTGCTTTTGGCAGTTGTCATCAGCTTAGTGTTTTATTAAGAAAATACAATCTTACCTTAAAGTAAGTTCAACAAAAATAACCAAAATGATGAGGCTTTCAAAGCCTAATTTGACAGTTAAGCCTAACAAGTGTTTGGAAAGCATAAGTCAGTTTATATTTTTGGCTTTTAACATTCTGTCAAAATAATATTCTACCAAATAAACACTAAGTATAAGTATTCAAAATAAAATATTAATTTGATTTTGAAATTATAAAATAAAGTAACTTAAAAAACTAAGAGCAAAGACTGTAAATTATATAGTTTACTTTATATTTGCCCCCAATTAGGAAACATTAAAATTATTTTGTTATGATCATTGGGGTACCAAAAGAAATCAAAAACAACGAAAACCGTGTCGCCTTGACACCGGCCGGTACACAAGAGTTGGTCAAAAGAGGCCACCAAGTATTTGTACAGGCTACTGCCGGAGAAGGTAGTGGTTTTTTGGATGAAGATTATGTTGAATCAGGTGCTCAGATTTTACCTGACATTCAAAGCACTTATGCGAAAGCAGAGATGATTATGAAGGTAAAAGAGCCTATCGAAGAGGAATATGACTTGATTAAGGAAGATCAATTAGTCTTTACCTATTTCCATTTTGCAGCTTATGAGGGTTTAACCAAAGCAATGATCAAAAATAAGTCGATTTGTTTGGCTTATGAAACGGTAGAGAAAACCGATAAAAGTTTACCCCTTTTGGTACCGATGTCAGAAGTAGCTGGAAGAATGGCTATTCAAGAAGGTGCCAAATATTTAGAGAAACCATTGAAAGGTAGAGGTATTTTGCTAGGTGGCGTACCAGGTGTTAGACCAGCAAAAGTAATGATTTTAGGTGGAGGAGTTGTTGGGACAAATGCTGCTAAAATGGCTGCTGGTATGGGCGCTGATGTTACTATCATGGATGTTAACTTACAGCGTTTACGTTATTTGGATGATGTAATGCCTGCTAACGTGAATACTTTCATGTCAAATGAATACAACATTCGTGAAATGCTCCATAGAGTTGATTTAATTGTTGGTGCTGTGTTAATCCCAGGAGGAAAAGCTCCTCATTTGATTACACGTGATATGTTGAAAGAAATGAGACCAGGTACGGTACTTGTTGACGTTGCAGTGGATCAAGGTGGATGTATTGAAACTTGTAAACCGACCACTCACGAAGATCCTACATATATCATTGATGATGTAGTTCATTACTGTGTTGCTAATATGCCGGGCGCAGTTCCTTATACTTCTACTTTGGCATTAACTAATGCAACACTTCCTTATGCTATTCAATTAGCTAATAAAGGATGGGTAAAAGCTTGTCAGGAAAATAGAGAATTAGCTTTAGGCTTAAATGTTATAAAAGGAGATGTGGTTTATGATGCAGTTGCCGAAGCTTATGACTTAGAGCATGTTCCTTTTGAAAAATATTTAGGAGATGTTTGGGGTAAATTGAAAGATTAAACATTTGAATTCAAAATAAATAAAAAGCCTTTTTGTAGTAATGCGGAAAGGCTTTTTTTGTTTTACTCAGAGTCTTCAAAGACTCCTCTTGATTAATACTACAAACCTTCAAAACCAAATAATATTTGCTCGAAGAGGGCGGGCAGGAGGACAAAAAGGCGGGCCAGCGTTGGCATGTAGCGATGAAGCATCTTTTTGTCTTGATTTTTTCTTTCTTTTTGATCAAACAAAAAGGAAAAGTAGAAACTACAAAATATAATTTTGGGTATAAATCTATATTTAATATCTAAAACCTCAGATTTCCCCTAATTCAAAGCTTTTTGAGGTTTTAAATATGATAAAATTTCAGAATTAGGACTTTATTTTTGCTTTAATAAAAATTAGAGTTTCATTTTTATTTTCAAGAGAACCTTTCAAATTATAACAAGCTGTTAATAATATAATCTGTGTATCACTTTTACAAGTAAAAGTTTGTTCTAAATCAGTTCCCATAGATCTCATCGCTAAAATTCCTAGTATCAATCACCTTGAGGATTGTCTTCATAAAATGCTGTTTGGCAAATTGAAATAATTTTTTGGAATTAGAGGCTGAAATAAAAGAATTAGTAGCAAAGTGCTAATCACTCAAATTTCTGCCACACACTTTAATTCAATGGCTATCGGTGTTGGCAATGCATTTATCTCAATAGTAGTCCTACAAGGTTGAATATCTTTGAAATATTCAGCATAAACTTTATTGAAAGTGGAAAAATCATCGTTCATATTAGTCAAGAAAACCTGAACATCCACCAGTTTATCCCAGCTGCTTCCGCAATCTTCTAAAATCATTCGAACATTCTCAAAAACTGATTTGCATTGAGTTTCAATATCATAAGAAACTATATCTCCTTTATCATTCAGCTTCACACCTGGAATACTTTTACTATCCTTTTTTCTGGGACCTACACCCGAAAGAAATAATAAATTACCCACCTTACGTGCATGAGGATATAATCCAACAGGTAAAGGGGCTCGATCCGAATTTCTGATATTTTCTTTCATTATGCCAAAGTTTTTGGTATTTGATTCTTTACTCGCTTTGCCTGATTAATATGACGCTTGGTATGACGCATCATGATATATAATTGCTCGCCAACATTAAATTTCAATAATTTACTGATTGGACTATAAGTATGTACATGCTGATGATCATATGCACAGGCTTTTAATGCTACACCTACGATTTCATTCTGTAATCTTATAAATTCTTCAACAGTTTCCGTTCCGCTTTCCACCTTGTTTTCCTTTATAGGCTTAAAAATCTTTGGTGCAGGCACCTTCCACTTATATTTTGGATCAACTGCATATAGAAATAATTTTCCAGTTATGGAAAAGCTGATTGGATATTCAATAGTTTTGACTTCTGCTTTTTGCAGGCGTTTCTCTATGTCTTTTATATAAATTGAATTGGCAATGATGATATGTTGCAAACATTCCGTTATTGACCATTTATCAGGTGCAGGCTTCCAAACTAACTCTTCTTCACTCAAATCTTGAAACTCATGGTTTGTAGTTTCTTCTATTTCTTTTAAATCTTTGATTACATCTTTAAGCCAAATCATAGTCCATTATCGTAAATGAGAGGGAAAAGTTAAGGAAAAATCGACTTTTAATTCCTACTATCTATAACTTATTTCTGATGAATTCATCAATTTGAGTTGAATACCAACCTCCAAATCCAGATTTTTTTATTTCATGCTGAAACCCCATTAAATGTCCGCCATCAAAAATCTGAATTACTGCTATTGGGCTAAGTTCATCTTCAATTGATTTTGCAACTTCCGTAGTTGTGATTTCATCTTTGCTTCCTGCAAAAAGCAAAATCGGAACGTCTATTGCTTTCCACTTTTGGGTGTATTTTGCAGATGGAATGGGAGAAAAAGTTTCTTTCCCTTTTAGAGCTTTTAATCTTTCAATATGCTCATTAGGGCTATAAACGAATCCATCATAAATCAGAAAATCAATTTCACTTTTGATATCTTCAAAGGCAAATGTAGTCACCATACTGCCCATAGACGATGCCCAAATCCCCAAACTTCCATCTTCAAATCTATTTTCAGCAAAATTCACTATTGCCACTAAATCCGTAGCAAATTCCAAATGAAACAAATTGTCTTTCTTAATATCAAAATCAGAACTTTTACCAAAACCTCTGTAATCAAAAGTGATTACCGTATATCCTAAATTTGCTAAAATAGAAGCATGTAAGACATAATACGACATATTTCCTGCATCAGGATATGCTAAAATCAGCACTTCATCTTTTTGACTCTCAGAATTAGGTGCATAGATCCAAGTATTTAAATCATAACCATCCTCCGTACTAATAATCAATTGTTCGTAATCCCAGCCAATAGAGTCAGGGGTTAAATCATATTCCCTGTCTGGGTCAATGGCTAATAGGTTTAGTGGGAGAAAAAGTAGGGAGAAGAATTTTTTCATAGTTTTCGAAATTATCTGTAATTCTTTTTCGATTTAATGAAATTAACGTCTAACCTATGGTAATATTGAACCTTCCTTCATAAATATTGCGTTTCTAAAATAATTCTTAATTTTATTAAAAAAGAATTATGGCTTTATCATTAACAGCTAAAACAATAGATAAGTATTTTGGATTTCTCTCACGACTTGACAATCGCTCTAAGAAAAACTTGATTATCAAGCTGACTGAATCTATCGAAGAAAAAGAAAAAAAGACAGTCAGTTTAAAAGATTTATCAGGAGCATGGGAAGATTCTCGTGATTCAGATGAAATTATTGCAGAAATCAGAAAATCAAGAGTTGAAGAATAGCTGATTAATTTGATAAAGATTTAAATGCTTCCGAAATCATCAACCTAAGCCATGAAATTTATTTGAGGATGATCGCTTTTAAAGAAAGGTCGTTTGACTAAAGACACTTTCAGGGCTTTTTGCCTATTTGCAATAATTTCAATAACTTTTAGAATACATTTACTAAAAGTTTGATTTTGTTCGACATTAAATTACCTTTATAAAAATTAATATATATTACATTTATCAACAAACATTTTTAAAGTAATAAAACCAAAACCTTATGCCCCGTCCTCCCCCATGATATTCATTTATAGAAATTTTAAAATAAGTCAAAGTAAAACCTATACAATTTTTTTATAAAATGAACCAATTAATCAAAAACACTACATTAATAATTCTTATAGTTTTAACAATCTCTTGTCAAGAAAATAAGGAATTCGAGAAATTAACCGAGAACGTTAACATAAAATCTGATCAATTAGAATTTTATGATAAAGAAAATAACAACAATAAAAACCGAAACAAAATAACAAAAAACCTAGCTAAAGCTTTAAATAATGTTGATTTCAGAAATTATATACACGAAGAGGTAAAAAAGGAAATTGATGGCGATTATAATTTCTATCTACGAAAATTATTTGAAGATTCTAAAAAAGAAAATTTTCAATTTAAAGAGGAAGTTGAAGCGATTCTGTTGCTTTCTAAAAACAATTCTAATAAAGAGTTAGCTGAAATTGAAATGAATGATCCTAATTTAACAATTAGCATCCCAATTAATTTTGAAAAATGGAATCCCGAAACTGAAATACCTAACGTCTATTACCTTCCAAACAAATTTGATGAAAAGGAATTAAAATTCTTGAAAGGTTATGATAATCAAGGAAAAAAAATAAAAATAGATGCAAATGACCCACCACAGGGTCCTGTGGTAGTCTTGAGGAAATCTGAAAGTGTACCAGATAATTTTGATTATAAAGGACAAAAAACAAACGATGCTTTGAGAAACGAAATTTCTAGTAGAAGTACTATTGACGGGTCTGCTTTAGAACCAATTGAGGGGCCTATTAAAGAACCAATACTTTTAGACCCAATAGAATGCGAATACGAAAGTGTACCTGGGAAAATTGAATCTGGATCTGCAACACGCTCTGGAAATTACCTGCAATTAAATTGGACTGCGGCAAGCAATGCAGTATCGTATAGAATTTATAAATATTCAGATTATACAGCTAGCTATAGTTTAATTGGTACTACTGAATCTACCTACTTCAATTATTCGCCCTCAATAAATGATGCAGTATCTTACTACAAAATTGAAGCCTATAATTGCAAAGGCATTTCTTTTATTGGTATTTCAACTGACCATTGTTTACCTGAAATTCCAATGGCAACAGCAGTAAGTCCTAAACCAACAGGTATAGAAGTACAATGGAATAAAGTGGACAATGCATCTGGATATCATTTAGATTATTGGGCCGATGGAGAAGCAAATCGCAGAAGAAAAACCATTAACTCAGGCAATACTTTAAACGGAACGATCACAGGTTATTCTTCTGGTCAACACATTAATATTTATTTGAGCGCGTTTAATCAATGTGGGCGATTACAATCTTCTAAATTAATAGGTACTTATTACTCCAAGAGAAGCACTGACAAATATTTCACTATTGATCACATTAAATATCAAAATAAAGTGGAGCCTTGGTATTTAGGAAAGTTAGACTGGCGCGTTAGACTGGTGTTACAAACAGAGAATAATCCAGAGTCGGGAACTTACAACCAGCAGTTTGAATTTAAAACAACAAACTACAATGATTGGGGATTTGGTGACAATAACAATACTGTAACAGCTGACGTGAATAAAAAGCTTTTACGATGGGACGCAGAAGATGATGGATATATCTGTGTATTCGGTATAATTGAGGTTGACTATTTAGGAGGAGAAGGTAATTCTGAATTAAAATTAGATGCAAAAGTAAAACTAACAGGGACTAAGGATACCAAGTGGGGCAATGCGGAGGGAACCGTTGATGCCGGTTGGTCGGGTGTTATAAATTTTAGAAATATTGAAGACGAAGTTTGGGACCCTCATTATATGTACCATTGGCAAGACCCTGAAAAAACTTACACCTTTTCCGAACGAAATCATTCTAAAGGAGAAATAGACGTGAAATTCACAGAATCTTACTGAAGAAAAGAACATGAAAAGCTTTATTTTAGGATTATCATTAATTGTGATCATTTTTGCATGCCCAGCCTGCGAAAAAAAAGAGAGTTATTATGCACTAACCACATTTGAACTTGATAGCGCAAATGTTAACAAAGGCACTCAAGTTTTAAATGCAGTAAGTATTGGAAGTATTGAGCAATTTCAATCAACAGCTTTCCGGGCTCAAAATGGATTGAGAGGTGTAGAAGGAGATTGGGAATATGATCTAAACATTGCACATCTGGACGGCTCATTTCGTGGAACTGGTGAGTATACTAAAGAAGATAATATTGATATTAGATTTGTTCATTTTGATTATTATGACGAACATCCGACTGATAAATCATATGCTTATACTGTGATTGATAGCCTTTGGTTGAATTACACTACAGTCAACAAGGATATAATAAAAGGTGAATTTTTTATAAAAGTTAGTTCCGAAAAAGACCCTTCAGTAACTTATACTTTAAGCGAAGGAGCGTTTGAATTCTCGAATTATGAAGATAGGTTTTATTAGGGATTATATTTACAAATAAAACAAGAGGAAAGCCTGCATAAAGATTATGTAGGCTTTTTTAATATATTTATTCAATACCGTCCTAAATAAAAGAGAGGGGTTTAAGTTTTATACCAAAATATTAATTTTGGGTTGACACAAAAACCAAAAAACCCCTCATGAGCAATATTACACTTTTTGCACAGATTATTAAAAAAAT
>NZ_JAGXGF010000056.1 GCF_024636815.1 Marivirga sp. | reverse complement strand
TTTTTTTTAATACTTGTCGTTCTGATACACCTTTCCCTAAAATGAAGTAATGATTTTGAACCAAATTGCCTTTTCGTTCTATTAAAGGAGTATCATTTTGAGCTAATCCAAAATGAGTAATTAGGAAAAAGTAACTTATAATAATAAATGCTTTTTTCATTGGTTGATAGTTTTTGAAAATTGCCTCAAAATTAATGCAAAAATCTAAACTCTAAAAGCTTCTATCAAATCGACCAGCATTTCCGTTTGCTCCTTAGAATGTGTAGGGAAATTGGCTATTCTAACTTGCTCTTTTTTATACCCTCCATATCCTGTGCCCACATGGATTTTTTTCTGTTTGAGGTAATCAATGAGTAAACTACTGTCAAAATCAGTTTTAATAACTTTTACCGTTTTTGACCTGTTTTTTTCATTTTCTACAAAATGATGAAGCTGAGGATGTGCTTCAATAACCTGATTTAAAATCACGGATTTATAGTCTGTTTCTCTTATGATAGCCAAAATCCCTTTTTCAAGCATATCGGAAGCAACTTTCGCTAAGGTATAGATTCCCAAAATATTGGGAGTTTCTGCAGTTTGAAATACTTGGGCCTTCTCTACCATATCAGGTAATCGATGATAAGAGCCGATTATTTTTCCATCAGCAGCCATTTTCTCTGCTTTTTCCAAACATCTGTTATTTACTATCCATATTCCCAAACCAGCAGGAAGACCAAAAGCCTTTTGTACAGAGAAATAGAGTGTATCAATATTTCTGAAATCAATTGGGATAATCGGAACACCGGAAACACCATCTACAGCTATTAATTTATCAGGATATTTTTCTCTTAAAGCATTGATGGTGTCTAATGGAAATGAAGTCCCACATGCGGATTCATTCAAACAAACTGTAATGATTTCAGCATTCTCAGGCACCTCTATTGCTTCAAAATCAGGCACAGTACCGTCTTCCACTACCAACTCATGGACAGTTCTGCCTAATTGAGTAGCAATCTTAGCGAATCGCTGTGAGAAAGCCCCCATGCTTATATGATAGCATTCATTTTCAACACAATTCTCAATAATTCTTTCCCAGACTTCATTTGCAGAGGAAGTAATCAATACATGATAATCTTCAGGGATATCCATCAACTTTCTCAAGTTTTGCTGACATTCTTTGTAGATATCTTTGAATTGCTGACCTCTATGAGATGTACTGCAAACACCTTTCTTTAGAGCAGTTTTAATATGCTCTTCAGCCGTAAAATATAAAGCTGATGGACCTGGGGTAAAGAATAATTCAGACATTGGCGGTTTCTAGACTAATTTTTGATTTTTTCTTGTAATCAGATAAGGTTATTCCAAAAAATAAAATAGCTGGAATAATCATACCGATAGCGCAAAATAAGTACATCTGAGATAGCGAAAAAATTTCTACTATATTTCCTAAGAAAAAAGCACCAATTCCTATCCCTAAATCTATGGAAGAGAAGAATGTACTCGTAGCAACCCCTCTTTTTGCTGGCTTCACCATATTGATAACCATAGTATGAAGAGTTGGCATTACAATTCCATTTCCTAAGCCTAAAACGAAAGCTGCAATTAAAAAGCTTGGTTCTGCTGTACTTTGTGATAAAAGAATTAAGCCGGAGATCGTGCCAATAAAGCTCAGTAACATCACAAAAGCAGGACCTTTTCTGTCCATCATCTTTCCGCTACTTGGACGGATGATGCTTACCCCAATGGCATAAATTAAAAAGAACATTCCAGTACTCTCGATTGAAAGTTCCTTTGCAAAAAGTGTTATGAAAGACATGATGCCTGCAAAAGGGAATGCTAATAAAAGCATCACCATAGAAACCTTTAAAACCTTGGGTTCAAATACATTCTCCCAGCTCAGTTTATTTTTCCGGTTACTGATTTTTGGATGATTTACGAAAAAGGACATCACCACAGCAAGAGAACACAGAACTCCAGCCGTGATAAATAATACTTGATAGCTACCGGTTTCTTTTAATATTTGTATGCCTATTAATGGGCCAATAGCCATACTTAGGGTCATGGATAATCCGAAAATACCAATTCCCTCACCTCTTCGGCTGTCAGGTACAAGATCAGACGTAATGGTTCCTCCTCCGGTTGTTACTATCCCCCAAAAGCCACCATTTACCAATCTTAAGAATAATAGAAAAATGAAGGATTCAGCTAATCCATAAGTGGCCATTACTAACGCATAGCAAAACATGGAGAAAAGAAATAATTTTCTTCTGCCGTATTTATCAAATGCATAGCCACTTAAGGGTCTTACGATTAAGGCAGACAAGGCATAAGTTCCAATGATGTAACCGACCTTATCAGCATTTTCGCCTAAAACATCGGTTACAAAAGTAGGAAGAGTAGGGAGTAGGAAATAAAATGAAACAGCCATTAAAAGGTAGCTAAAGCAATGCAGAAGGAAATCTTTAGTGTATAATGGAGCTTTTGTCATCTTGGAATTATAAAATAAATGATGCAATATTAATGTTGCTACATCAAAATAAATAATTTTAACTGCTACAATGAGAACTAAGTTACTCTATTGCACCATTTTTTTAAATGAATTAAAGCTAATAAGAGTTTTAGCGTGGTGAATGTTTAAGTTCATCTAAAATTACAGGAATATCTTTTGGTTTGCAATCATGCAGTAATTTGCCATTTACCATCAAATTTGGACCCAGTTTACAATAATCCATGCATTTGGTTTTGATAAGCTTCACGTTTTTAATATTGTTCTCTTTTAGCGATTGCTTCAATTCTGATTTAAGCCCTTCACAACCGTTTTTTTTGCAGTCTTTTCCTGTGCAGATGAAAATGTGATGATTTGAGTTTTGAGAGAGTTTCAAGAAGATGCTTTAAATTTATTTAACAACTTAATTACAATAGCGTAAGAATTTATTTTAGGTTTTGGGTTTTTTACAAATTTATTATTTTTAATAATTGGGTAGTCCTGCTTTCAAAAAAAAAAGCCTGGCAGATTTAAATCTAACAGGCTTTCTAATTTTATAAGTTTGCTACAATTTACTTTTCTGCTTTCTTCTTGGCAGTAGTAGTTTTTCTTGTAGTACGTTTCTTTTTTGGCTTTTCTTCTACGATTTCGTCTTCAACATCAGTTAAGACTCTTCCGCAATGCTCACAAACGATTAGTTTTTTTCTATCTCTGATATCAGCTTGTCTTTGAGGAGGAACAGTATTGAAACATCCACCACAAGCTCCTCTTTTAACAGGAACTACAGCTAGACCGTTTCTAACGTTTCCTCTTAATCTCTCATAAGAAGCAACTAATCTATCTTCAATTTTCTTTAGTGCTTTTTCTCTATCTTTCTCAAGCTTGGCAACCTCTTCTTCAGTTTCAGCTTCGATATTCTCAAGTTCAGCACGCTTGCTTTCTAAATCTTTAACACGGTCTTCGTGCAAAGCTTTAGTTTCTTCAATGCCTTTTATCTTATCTTCAATTTTAGCTTCAGCTTCTTTTATTTTTTTCTCATGGATTTGAATATCCAATTGCTGTAGTTCAACCTCTTTAGTGATGGCATCATACTCGCGATTATTTCTAACGCTCATTTGCTGCTCGCCATATTTGGCAATTAGCTTTTCTGATTCCTTGATTCCTTGCTTAGCGGCTTCAATTTCATCTTTAATAGCTTGAACGCTATCATCGAATTTTTGAATTCGGGTTTCATAGCCTGCAATCTCATCTTCTAAATCAGCTACCTCGTCAGGTAGGGCTCCCCTCACTTTTTTAATATCGTCTAATTTTGAATCGATACCTTGTAATTTTTTCAAGGCATCAAGTTTTTGTGCTACAGTACTTTCCATGCAGTTAATAATATTTTATCGGATTCGTGACAGTCTGTCCTAAATGGAGTGCAATATTAGCAAAATTTTCTTTCAATATTGCATAAAATATCTCATTTGTATAACGTTCGCTCTCATAATGCCCTATGTCGGCTATAATAAGGCTTCCATCAGCATCAAAAAACTCGTGATATTTAATATCTGAAGAGATATAAATGTCTGCTTTTCTATTTTTTGCTTGAGAAATTAGGAATGAACCTGCTCCTCCGCAAATTGCAACTCTCTTAATTTTACCATTTATTTCTTTAGTATGTTTTATAACAGATAGATCCATTTTATCTTTCAAATAGTCGAAAAACTCTTTCGCTTCCAAGGATTCTTCCATTTCGCCTATCATTCCTGAACCTAAATCATCATAAGTATTTTCCAGTTGATGCAAATAATAGGCTACTTCCTCATAAGGATGCGCCTTTTTCATGGCACTCAATATTTTATTTTTTAAATGAAGCGGAAAGATAACTTCTATTTTATGTTCATCTACGGTTTCTAGTTCTCCTTTTTTGCCTATACTAGGATTAGCTTTGTCAGTTGGCAAGAAACTTCCTTTTCCAGCCGTTTCAAAAGCGCAATCTTTATATTCACCTATTTGACCTGCTCCTGCCTGATGTAATGCGGATTTTAATTCTTCAGCATTTTCTTGGGGGACAAAAACACTTAATTTTCCCAAGAAACCATTTTTAGGACTTAATATTTCTGTATTAATTAAGTTTAACTTTTCAGCTATTTTGGCATTCACTCCATTTTTGATGTTATCCAAATTGGTATGAGAAGCATAAATAGCGATATCATTTTTTATGGCTTTTATGACCGTTCTTTCCACATAATTGCTACCTGTTAGTTTTTTTAAGCCTTTGAAAATAATGGGATGATGGGCTACTATCAGTTCACAATTTTTAGAAATAGCTTCTTCTATAACTTCCTCGGTTACGTCTAGTGTAATTAAGACATTGCTCACATTTTTGGAGGCATCACCCACAATTAAACCCGCATTATCATAAGATTCTTGATAAGCTAAAGGTGCAATGCTTTCCAAATGTTGGACGATATCCTTTATTTTGCTCATATTTGTTTTTGTTTCAATTCGGTCAAAGTTAAAAAGTTTTACAGCCCTTGCAATTATTTAAAAACAAGTATTGGCAATTAGTCATGTCTCCTTTTAGTATTTTATACAAATGGGTGATGCAATTACGAAATCATTTATACGATATTGAGCACAAAGCTGTTTTCCGTTTTGATACTAAAATCATTTCAGTTGGGAACCTTTCTATGGGTGGAACAGGGAAGACACCATTTGTAGAATATGTTTTAAGATTTTTGATTGCGAAAGGATATTCTAATAAAGTGGCTACTTTATCTAGAGGTTATGGAAGAAAGTCAAAGGGATTTAGAATTGCTAATGATAAAGATTCATCTAGAACAATAGGAGATGAACCCTTTCAGATTTTTCAGAAATTTAAAGATGAAGTAGTAGTATCAGTTGGAGAGGATAGGGTATTAGCTATTCCGAGTATCATATATGAACATCCGGAAAACGAGATCATAGTTTTAGATGATGCCTATCAACATCGAAGTGTAAAACCCAATTTTTCGATTTTATTGACAGATTTCAATTCTCCTTTTTATAACGATTATGTTTTACCCTCGGGAACCTTGAGAGAAAGCAGGAAGGGGGTCAAAAGAGCTGATGTTTTAGTAGTAACTAAATGTCCTTTTAATTTGGGAGGATTAGAGAAGGAAAGAATTACTGAAAATATTAAACAGTATTCTGATGAAAAGGTATTTTTCACTTCCGTAAAATATGAAAAGCTTGTAGCGACTTTAGAACACCAGAAAGCAGGAAAGAAAATTGTCTTAGTAACAGGAATTGCTCAAGCGCAAAAATTTAAAGATTACTTAATTGAAGAAAAATTTGCTATTGTGAAGCATTTCGATTTTGATGACCACCATAATTTCACAACTAAAGAAATAGATAATATTGATATGACTGCTCATGCAGAAAATGCTAGTATTATTACTACAGAAAAGGACTGGGTAAGATTGATATCCATGCCGGAATTAACCAAATCATTTCAAAGCAAGCTATTTTACATCCCGATCATGGTACAGTTTTTGGAAGATGAAAAATCTTTTCATCAAATCTTAGAAGATTCTATAATTAGAGCTTAATAAATCCATGACTTTACTTAATTTTGCGTCTGTTTTGAAGAAAATTTTACTAATCATATCGATTTTTAGTTGTGGAATAGGCTCAGTTTTAGCCCAGGTTACTGATGACTCCACAAAAAATGTCTATGGTGCTACAACCACTTTTTTCACTACAGAAGAAAATATTAAAAATAATATTGAAACCTATCAGATTATTGATACTAGTTTAGCTAATACTCATAACTGGGATCCTGTTAATATTTCAGATTATTATTATCAAAATCTAGGAACGGTCGGAACAGCTATGCGTCCTGTATTTTATGAAACACCAGAGATAATAGGAAAAAGGAGTGGATTTGGGGTTTATGATTATTATTCAAAGGCACCAAATAAGTTTAAATATTTCGATACTAAATCTCCTTACACCAAAATGAGGTCAGTTTTTGGGGGGAATTACAGAGCTTTTATTGGGATAGATTTTTCTAGGAACGTAAATGAAAACTGGAATGTAGGCTTTAGTTTTAAAAGATGGACTGTAGATAAACAAATTGGACCTTTGCTTAGTAGAGGAGATTTGAATGTGTTAGGTCATTCATATGATTTCCAAACGGATTATCGTTCTCCTGATAGAAAATATCACGTGATGTTTAATTTTGCTCGAAGCTTTCATAAAGTAAATGAAACTGGAGGCATTAAGGATACAACTGAGGTTGTGGTTTATGAAGAGCTGTTTGATTATGATGATGAAGACATTAACCTTAGAAATGCTCAAGTTGGGGCACTCAGGCAGCAATATCATCTTTATCAACAATATAAATTAAATAAGCTTATTCAATTCTATCATGTTTTTGATAGAGCCAACCAAATGAATTCATTTTTGAATTCTAATCCATCTGCAACAACAGACGTGGATTATTTTGATCAATTTTTATTAAGGACAGATTCTACCGTTGATTTAAGCCGGTATGTTTATTTTCAAAATGAGGTAGGTTTTAAAGGGAGTATTGGTGATTTCTTTTATCGCTTTTACGGTAAGAGAAAAGAAATTAGATATACAGGAAAATATCTTACTTCAGTAAACCCATTTACTGAAAATTATGCAGGGGGTTATATTCGTTTTATGCCA
>NZ_JAGXGF010000005.1 GCF_024636815.1 Marivirga sp. | reverse complement strand
GAAAGGGGAAAACTTTTCCATAAAATCCAATATACTGCGTTGTCTTTCCTCGATATAGCTCGCTATATCTTCTAAAAGACGCCTTGTCTATTTAATTTTATGAAAATCTGAATTTCCAAATTAGAGTCGAACTCAGGTTATTAGTATTTTAAAATGAACTCCTGCAAATTATCAGCACGTTCCAATTCAAGTTTCTTTCTTAATCTGTAACGCGCTATTTCCACACCACGAACCGAAATGTTTAATAAGTTAGCAATTTCCTTAGTGCTCAAGTTCATTCTTAAATAAGCACTTAATTTCATTTCTTGTGGGCTTAAACCCGGATAATCTTTTTGCCATCTTTTAATGAAATCTCCATGAACTTGATCAAAATGAATAGAAAAGTGTTCCCAATCATCATCAGCGGCAATGTTCCTGTCAATATTTTGGACTACTCTGCCAATTTCATGTTTTACCTCTTGATTTTTACTTCTTTTAGCAATATTATTTAAATTTGACTTTACACTATTAATAAAGCTATTTTTATTGATCAAATGCATAGTAGAAGTAGCTAATTCTTTGTTTTTTAGCTTAATCTCTGATTTGAGTTTTTCATTTTTGAGGTGTTCCAGCTTCTCCTCGGAAGTTTTTAATTCGCTATCAATTCTAGTGATTTCTTTTTCTTTCTCTTCTGTAATAATTTCTGTTTTCTTTTTATATCTTAATTCAAAGAAGAGAAAAACTAAAATAGAAGAAACTAATCCAAGAAAAATATACAAGCCATAAGCCCAGTTTGTACGATACCAGGGAGGAAGAATGGTAAATTCATATGTAGCAATATTACTTAATTGCCCATGGATGTTTTTAGCCCTCACATGGAATATATAATTTCCTTCTTTTAAATTGGTATACTCTTTAGCAGTCCTTACGGACCATTCACTATATCCTTCTTCATTATTTTTAAGCCAATATTGGTATTCATTTTGAAATTGACCGTTCATATAGGGAGCACTGTATTCAATTCGTATGGAGTTTTCCTTAAATGGAATTTCAATCCCTTTATTGATTTGTTTAAAGCTTACTTTTTCTCCCTTCATTTCCCTTCCATAGGTCAGAATTGAATCCATTGAATTGGAGAAACTGACTTTAGTGAAAATAACATTAAAGTCTATGTCTTGCAGCTTTTGAATTGAATTGTCAAAAAAGATGAATCCTTCTTTTGCTGCAAATAATACTTTATTTGCTTCTAAGGTTATAATATTATGTAAATCATCATTCAAAACATTTCTTAATTGATTAAATACAGCGGTGTGCTTTTTATAATTGCCATTAGAGCTTTTCTCCAATACACCTCTTTCGGTTGTATTTACAAAATAGATATTGCCTAATGCGTCTTCAGCAAAGCTTACAAATTGTATGTTTTCCGGAAAATATTCTGATAAAAATGATGATTTAATAAAACGATCTTCCTTTTTATTATATTCATATAATCCACTTTCCGTTGAAAAGATTAGATTATTATTTAACCTCCATACATTGATTAATACTTTAGAAGGTAATCCTTTTTCTTTTCCATAGTATTCTGATTTAACTGATTTCAGATCCTCTGATAATTTGATTTTGTAAACACCTTTGTAACCATGTGTCATCCAAATATTACCCTCTTCGTCTTCCTCCATAACCCTAGAGGATTCTTCAAAACCTTCTAGTTTATGGAGGAATTCAAGTCCATTTTTAGATTCTTTAAAAAGTGATAGGCCTTTATAATTTCCTTGTAAAACATAGCCGGGATAATTTTTGAGGTCAAGAAAGGTCCAGGTACCGGGGATATTGGAGAGAATTTTAGCTTCCCCATCTTCAATGCTAAAAGTACCGGAGTGATGACCCATTACAATTGAATTATGTAAATGTTCAATATTATATACTTGTCCTGTGGTGTATTTTACTTTTTGAAAAGTTGCATTTTTATTTTGTATGTTTTTAAAATATAGTCCGTTATTGGTACCTAAGTATAGTGTGTCTCTTAGTAACAAAGCATCATAGCCAGTTCCCGGCAAGCCAGTTTGTTCATTTAAATGTTCAAAAGGTGAATTTAAAGTTACAGATGATATTCCGTTATTATGACCAAGCCATAAGTTTCCTTGAATATCTTCAAACAAAGAGAGTACAGTTCTATTTTCAATTCCTCTTCCCTTTGTCAATTGCATTTTGATATTACCCCTGGAATCCAAAATAAATAAGCCTTCATTTTGTGTTCCAATTGCTATTTCTCCACTTTTTAACCTTATCATTTGATTAATATTGGAAGCTTGAAAGATAGCTTGGTTTTGTTTATTCCATACGCTAATGGTATTTCCAGTCTTTAAAAACACCCCGCTTTTTAAGGTGCTAATTAATAATTGATTGTTAGTGATTTCTAAAATACCACTAATAGTCATCTCTTTAAAGAAATTACCAAAATCTGCCTGTTTTACAGCGCCATTTTCCATGACGGATAGTCCTTTTCCTATTTGGTTTAGGTAGAGTTGATGATTTACCAGAAAAAAATTGTCAGGATCAGTTTCTGGATCTACAATATTTAATAGCTTTCCAGATATATTGAATATGAAGATATCATCAAAAGTACAGAATAAGAGTCTGTCATTTTTTTTGAATACTCTCCATGCTTCATCAAAATTTCTTTTTTTGTCAGGGATGCTATCTGCTAAACTCACAAAAGTTAATTTTCCTAATTCATCTGGTATGTAATAACCAAAATCGCCTTGGGCGGCTATATAAATCTTTCCATCAGTATCCACAAATACGTCCCTGCATTTAGTACCGCTTTCTAGTGAGTACTTATTCCAATTGGTACCATCAAATTCTAATAATCCAAAATTGTTTGCCACATAAAGGAGGCCGTTTTGACTTTGAGTGATTTTCCAATTTTGAATTCCTCCTTGATAATCCTGACTTGAATAGTATTTGTAAAAGGGATATCCAATATATTGACTATAGCTATAATTTGTAATTAATATTAGACAGATTACTATATACAGGACCTTAATTCTCTCTTGCATTTTCTTGATGTTAATAAAACACAATTTAGTAAAATATGATAAGATTGTAGTAACAAGGGTGAAAATAGTGTAGAATAAAACCAGACTTTCGTAGTAAATTAAAAGTACTTTTAAATACATTTAAGGCGTTATATTTCTTTAAATGATGTGTTTTTGAGATATTGATTTTATCCTGTTGATGTATTTATGATGTATGTTATTTATTTGTATATCTTTATAATTAATGGTCATTTGGTTTAAGCTTTTGTTAAGAAAGCAATTGAAACTTTAATCGATTTATAACAAATGACTATGAAGCACATTTTAACCTTGTTTTTTTTAATTCTATACAGCTTCGCAAGTATAGCACAGGAAAATACAGTTTCCGGTATTGTCACTGATGAAAATGATGAACCTTTACCAGGTGTTAATATAATGATTGTTGGCACCTCTTCTGGAACTACAACCGGAATAGATGGTAATTATAAATTATCAGTTGATGCAAATGCAGTCCTTAAATTCAGTTTTATAGGATATAAGACTATAAGTGAAAATGTTAATGGTAGAACAAGTATTAACGTTAAAATGGTATCTGATTTTGAATCCTTAAGTGAGGTTGTCGTAATTGGATATGGTACACAGAAAAAAAGTGTTTCCTCTGCAGCAATGTCTTCGGCAGATGTAGATGCCATGGAGAAAATAAGTGTTCCTAATGTTGGTAAATCTATGCAAGGTTTAACCAATGGTGTTACGGTAAGTGGAGCGTCTGGTCAAGCAGGTTCAGCTCCAACTATTTTAATACGTGGTATTGGTACAAATGGAAATAACTCTCCCTTAGTTGTTATTGATGGTTTACAAGCAGACGTAGGGATACTAAATAGTTTATCTCCTAATGATATAGAATCAATTCAGATTTTGAAGGATGCAGCTTCTACTGCAATATATGGTACCAGAGGTGCTAATGGTGTAATTGTAGTTTCTACAAAGAATGGTAAAGATGGGAGGACTGAATTTAGCTATAATGGTTCAGCGTTTGTACAAGAACCTTGGCGTACTCCAGAATTATTGAATGCAGATCAGTATGTTGATATTATCAATGAAAAATTTGAAAATGCTAATAGAACACCCGTTGCCGGTTTTCCAGCAAGAGGTACTGCAACTCAAATAGATACGGATTGGATGGACGTTATTTTCCAACCTACCACCCTTCATAACCATAATATGTCATTAAGTAAAGGTTCTGAAAAGGGGTCTTTTTTTACTTCTATTAGCTATGTAAGTCAGGAAGGTATTATTGCTCCTGAAAAATCTTACAATAATCGATTAACTATTAGAGTGAATAGTCAAACAGAGGTTAATGAATATTTAACTTTCGGACAATCTTTATCAGTAGTGCAAACAGAATCTGAAAGCATTCCTGAAAATAATGCTTTTGGAACTCCTATTGCAGATGCATTAGTTTATGATCCTTTAACACCAGTATACGATAATAATGCGCAATTTGGATTCGCACAATCTCCTTACGTTCAGAAAGAATATGTAAATCCTTTAAGCAGAATTTTTATTGCCAACAATCAAAATAGCAGTAAAAATTTATTTGGTAGTGCTTATTTAGAAGTTTCGCCTTTTGAATGGTTAAAATTTAAATCTGACTTTGGGGTTCAGTATTATAACTACACTAATGACAGTTATTCTCCAGCTTACAGTCTGACACCTGCGTTCTTGCAAAATAGTAGCCAGGTTGGTTTTGGTGCAGGAAATGGTCTGCAATGGCAATGGGAAAATTATGCGACTGTTACCAAAGATTTTGGTTTAAATAATATAGAGGCAGTTTTGGGTACCACTATGATTGAAGGTAATAGTTATAATTATGGCGGTTCTGGTCAGGATCTTCCAGTAGAAGCTTTAACAAACGAAAGTTTGAGATATATCACTTTAACTCCTGATTCTTCCAGAAGGTCTTTCTCTAACTCTCCGGGTAAAACTGCACTTCAAAGTTATTTTTTCAGAACGCTTTATAATTATAATGAAAAATATTTAGCAACAGCAGCTTTTAGATATGATGGATCTACTCAGTTTGGACCTGAAAATAAATATGCATTATTTTCTGCTTATTCAGCAGGATGGGTAATATCTGAAGAAGATTTTTTAGATGTTCCTTTTATTGATTTCTTTAAGATAAGAGCAAGTTATGGTTCTAATGGAAATGATCGAATTTCAAATTACCAATATACAAGTGTGATTAACTTCTTGAGTACCTATCAATTCGGTCAATCAAGTAACCAGACTGTATATCAAGGTGCAGTTCCAATCAATTTACCTAATCCTTTTGTTCGATGGGAAAGATCAATTCAATCTGATATAGGATTTGACAGTAGATTTTTCAATGGAGATTTAGGAATAGAATTTGACTATTATAACAAAATCACAGATGGTTTATTATTAGTTGATCAGTCTGTTCCTATTTTCGCTGGTAATAATGCACCATTTAAAAATGTTGGAAAGGTTAGAAACTCTGGTATTGAATTTAAAATTGATTATGCAAAAGAAGTAGGGGAATTATTCCTTGCAGCCACTCTTAATGGGTCTACATTGAAAAATGAAGTATTAGAAGTTGATGGAGCGGATGGAATCTTTAATGGATATACCTGGCCTGTAAGAAATACGATCATTACCAGAATGGAAAAAGGTGAGCCATTATTTTATTTCCGTGGCTATGAATCTTCTGGTGTATTCGAAAGTCAAGCTGATGTCATAAGACATATCAACAGAAGTGGAGATCAGTTACAACCTGATGCAAAGCCTGGAGATTTAAGATTTGAGGATACTAATGGCGATGGTGTGATTGATGTTAATGATTATACTAATATCGGTAAGCCATGGGCTGATTTTACATTTGGTTTAAACCTTACGGCTGAGTATAAAAACTTTGATTTAAACTTATTAATAGCAGGTCAAACAGGTAATCAAATCTTTAGAACTTTTGAAAGACAGGATGTTCCTTACAATAACTACACTACAGAGTGGTTAGATAGATGGTCGGAAGATAATCCAACAGGTTCTTATCCAAGAGTAACAGCTGGAGCTCAAAACCCTGTTGCTAACAATAATAGCCCATCTAGCTTCTATGTGGAAGATGCCGATTTTTTACGAGTGAAGAACTTACAAATTGGATATAGTGTTCCTAAAAGTATCTTAGAGAAAGCTAAAATGACCAAAGCTAGAATTTTTGTTTCAGTAGATAATTTATTGACTTTAACTGGTTACTCAGGATTTGATCCTGAGATTGGGGTAATTAACTATAATGTTGCTTCCTCAAATTTAGATCAGGGTTTTTATCCTCAAACAAGAAATTTTGGAGCTGGACTTCAATTAACATTTTAAATATTTTATCATGAAGAAATATAATTTATTATTCGTTTTCTCAATCTTAATCTTTACCTCCTGTGGTGATGACTTTCTAGAATCGGTTCCACAGGCGCAGGTTTTTGAGTCAAACTATTATCAGTCTGAAGAGCAATTGTTTAAAGGATTGATAGGAGCTTATGATCCTTTACAGTGGACTTTTCCTGATGGAGCTTGGACAAGTAGTGTAATGCTTGGCGAAATCAGGTCTGACAATGCTAATGCTGGAGGAGACCCTTCTAATGGAGATCAACCAGGTTGGCAGGCCATTGATGATTTTAATAACTCAAGCTTAACCCTTGAATCTCAATCTTTCTGGAAAAGAGGCTACTGGGGTGTTTATCGATCGAATGTTATAATTGCTAATGAGGAAGTTCAGACAGATCAAGCAGATATCTACAGAGCGGAAGCTATATTTTTAAGAGCATTTTATCATTTTGATCTATTTAGAACTTTTGGTCCAGTACCAGCAATAAATAAAGTTTTAACTGATAAAGATTATCAATCAATGCAAAGAGTAAGTGTTGATTCTTTGTTTAGTTTCATGACTAATGATCTTCTTGATGCAATCCCTACCTTACCTGAAACAAAGTATACTGGAGAATTTGCAGGAAGAGTTAGTCGTACTACAGCTCAGGCTTTATTAGGCAAGCTATATCTTTATTGGGCAGATATGAAAAATGATGATCCAGCTTTATTTGATAAAGCAGCTACTCATTTATCAGCCGTTGTTAGTTCTGGTCAATATCAATTAGTAGATGATTACGCTCAATTATTTGCCTTTGGGGTGAAAAATAATGAAGAGTCTGTTTTTGAAATTCAGCATACTAATAAAGTGCCAGCAGACTGGGGTGGTGCTCAATATATTGATGGTAATATGATCACACAACTTTGCGGTATCAGAGGATTGTGTAATGACCACCCTGAATACGTTGCAGGTTGGGGATTTCTTTTACCTACTGAAAGTTTGAACAGCCACTTTTTAGCTGACGATGAATACAGAAGAGATGCTGCTATTATTTCAATTGCTGAATTAGCTGATGAAGGCTGTTCAGTTAATTTAGGAGATCAAAATGAATTAGATTTTGAAGGATATTGGCAACAAAAGTATGCCAACTTTAATTCTTATTCTGCTCCAAATGGTGGTGATTTAAACCTTCAAAAAGATCCTAATGAGCCTGTAATAAGATATTCAGATGTATTATTAATGTATGCTGAGGCCTTGATAAGAGGAAATGGTTCAACAGGTGAAGCTAGCCAATATATTGATATGGTAAGAGAAAGAGCGGCAGGCCCTGATGCCAACACATTTCGTAACACTCAGCAATTAATGTCTGATGAAGGAATGACCATTTTAGATGTAATCTGGTATGAAAGAAGAGCTGAGTTTGCTGGAGAGGGTGATCGTTGGTTTGATTTAATCAGATCTGGTCGTGTAAATGCTAATCTTTTTGATGCTGATAAAGCAGGTAATTTAAATATGGATGAAATTTGGTTAGCAATTCCGCAGAGAGATATTGAGAACTCTGCTGGTACTTTAAGCGCATACCCTTCTCAAGAATTATTTAACTAGTAACACAATAAATCAATTATACAATTATGAAAAAAACAATTTATCAAATCGGAATTTGGTCTTTAATGCTACTCGCATTTGTAGCATGTAAGGAAGACGATGTAGTGGATGGTGATCCAATAGCATCTTTTGGAGCAACTGTAAGTGCAGAGAGCTTCTTAACTTATGATTTCACCAATGCATCTCAAAATTATGTTTCTTCAACATGGGATTTTGGAGATGGTTCAGCAGTTTCAACTGACGAAAATCCAACTCATACATTCCCTGAAGCAGGGTCATATGATGTGACTTTAACGGTAAAGAATGGTGTGGATGTGGAAGCAACTAAAACTGAAACTGTTGTAGTAGAAGACCCTAATGCTCAATTGACTTTATTAGCTGGTCAAGAGTCTAAGACTTGGTCTTTAGTTAGAAACGAAACTTCTATGTATTTAGCCGCTAGTTCTGCACCAGATGCAGATATTTATTGGGCTGGTCTTACGAACAATGGTGAACGTCCATGTATGTATGACGACACTTTTACTTTCCACAGGGATGGTTCGTATGTTTATAATGATGCTGGTACTTTTTGGGCTGAGTATGGTTTATTTAATAATAATGCAAACTGTAATACTAATAACACAGAGCAATCATGTTTTGAAGCAATAGCTGCTAATATGGTAAATGCTTGTGGTGATGATATTAGTGCTTGGTTATCTGGTACTCATGAGTATACTTTCTCACCTGAAAATGGGCAATTGACTCTTATCGGAGAAGGTGCTTGGATTGGTATACCTAAATTAGGTACTACTGGAGAAGTTTTAACTCCTGGTGCAGAAGAATCAATTTCAATGGAAGCTAGTGTTGTAGATGGTGGTGCGTCAGGTGTTGATTCATTATTTATTGCATTCAATTATGAAGGTACTTTTTGGTCAATTACTTATGTTTCTCACGCTGACCCTGCTGCTACACAGCCGGAGATAGTTACAGAATTTGTTCCTGAGGAATGTGCTCCATTAGCTGCTGTTTCACCTACTGAGATATCACATACTTTTGCTTCAAATGAAGCTGCTGAGTGGAATTTAATGCAACCAGCTGAATCTGCTGCTGGACTTGAATTAGGTGTTGATGATCCTACTGATGCAGCAGCAACTAAGGTTGGAAAGTATATTCGTAATGCAGGTGTAGATTACCAGGAATTACAATTTAAGTTAGAACCTGCTAATGCAATTAATTTCGAGAATTTAGTAACCATTACTATGGATGTTTATTTACCATCAACAAACGATTACTCTGGTGGATTAACAGATAATATATTTGTAGGTTTTGGTGCAACTACTTGTCCTCCGAACTGGTGGGAAGATTTACACCAATATGAGGAAATGGCTGTAGCAAAAGATCAATGGGTTACGGTAACTTTCCAATTAAATAATCCTAGTTCAGTTGCAGTTCCAGGTAATGGCGCAACTGTTTATGAGAGAAATGATATGGACATGATTTATATCGCTATCGGTGGCGGTGGTCATGGTGTGGGAGCTGAGTTCTACATGAGAAACTTTAGTATACAATAATTAGTCGTTTTAGCTGTCTAAACTCACATTTTCGAAAGTGTTTTTAGGCAGCTTTTTTTTATTAATTTATGATCAAGCAAATTCATATATACATATAATGCTAAAGCTTACCTTATTTTCCTTCCTATTTTTAGTCGTAAATGCCTGTGATGACTCAAGCATACCCGATGACAGATTGCCGGAAGTAACAGCTGAAGCTGTAACACTTGCCGAAACCAACCAAGATCAAGAAATTTCTGTTGATTTAACAATTAATAAACCTTCCACACAAGATATTATAATAAACTATAGCACACAAAACGGGACAGCACAAGCTGGTGATGATTATAGAAGTATTCAAAATGAAAACATTACAATTGCCGCAGGAGATATTTCTGCCTCAATTACTTTATTGATTTTAGGGGATGAAGTTAGAGAGGATGAAGAATATTTTTATTTAAATTTATCCTCTGCAATTAATGCATCAATTGCTACTAAAGAAATTCAAATTACAATAACTGATACAGATACAAAGGAAGAAGTAGGTTCCATACAATCTTTCGAAGGTTATGAAAGTCCATTGGAATATAATGGATATAATATGGTATGGCAAGATGAATTTGAAGCTGATCAACTTTCTGATAATTACATATTTGAAATAGGTACAGGAAGTAATGGCTGGGGAAATAATGAATCTCAATACTATAGAAAAGAAAATACACGTCTGGAAGATGGCTATTTAGTTATTCAAGCCAAAAAAGAAAATTTCCAAGGAAGAGAGTATACATCTTCTAGAATAATAACTGAAGGTAAAAAAGAATTTAAATATGGCCGATTTGATATCAGAGCCAGAATGCCATATGGACAAGGAATATGGCCAGCCATATGGATGTTAGGTTCAAATTTCAATCAAGTTGGATGGCCACAGTGTGGTGAAATCGACATAATGGAAATGATAGGTGGACAAGGAAGAGAAAGAATCGTTCATGGTACCGTTCATTGGCAAAGCAATAACGGCTATGCTAATTATGGCCATAGTAAGAATCTTTCTGAGGCATCCTTAGCAGATAAATTTCATGTATTTTCCATTATTTGGGATGAAAACTCTATTGAATGGTTGATTGATAATCAATCTTATGGTTCAATAGATACTAGCCCAACTCATTTAGATGAATTTAGAGAGCAGTTTTTCTTTATTTTTAATGTAGCTGTTGGAGGTAACTGGCCCGGCTATCCTGATGAATCCACTGAATTTCCGCAAGAAATGTGGATTGATTATATAAGAGTATTTCAACAACCATAAATTATTTAATTCGCCTACAACCATAAAACTTTAAATAACCATGACTAAAATATCCTCGGTATTAATAGGGTTTTCTATTGCCTTTATTTTCTCATGTTCAAATCCAAATGTGAAAGTAAGTTCACAAAATGAAATCAATCCCAGGGTTGATTCAGTACTTGCTTTAATGAATTTAGAAGAGAAAATCGGACAATTAAATCAATATAGCTTAGGTAGTGAGTTTACAGGTCCAGGCAATAAAAAAGGAAAAGATAGTATTCGCTATCAGCAATTGATTTCCGGCCAGGTGGGATCTGTTCTCAATCTTTTGGGTGCAGAGAATACGCGTAAAATGCAAGAATTGGTTATTGAAAAAACCAGATTAGGCATTCCTTTACTATTTGCTTATGATGTTATTCATGGTTATCAAACTATGTTTCCGGTTCCTTTAGCTGAAAGTAGCTCATGGAATTTGGAGTTAATGCAGAAAACTGCAAAAGCAGCTGCTGCAGAAGCTGCAGCTTCAGGCTTACATTGGACATTTGCTCCTATGATCGATGTTACTGTTGATGCTCGTTGGGGCAGGGTAATGGAAGGTGCAGGTGAAGACCCATACTTGCAGGCTGAAATAGCAAAAGCTAGAATCAACGGCTTCCAGGGAGATGATTTATCTCATAACAAAACAATAGCCGCAACCGCAAAACATTTTGCCGGCTACGGATATGCAGAAAGTGGGAAGGATTATAATTCTGTAAATGTTAATCAATATATTCTTCATAACCATATTTTACCTCCATTCAAGGCTGCTGCCGAAGCTAATGTGGCCAGTTTTATGAATGCCTTTAATGATATCAATTCTATTCCTGCAACTGCCAACCAATATTTACTACAAGATATTTTGCGGGAAAAATGGAATTATGGTGGAGTTGTAGTTTCTGACTGGAATTCTATAGGTGAAATAGTGAACCATGGTGTTAGCTCTGATTTAAAAGATGCTGCTAAAAAAGCAATTTTAGCAGGTAGTGAGATAGATATGGAAGGAACAGCTTATGTTCAGCATCTTGCTCAATTGGTAAAAGAGGGTGAAATTGAAGAGTCAGTTATAGACGATGCGGTAAGAAATGTTCTTAAACTAAAATTTGATTTGGGACTTTTTGACGATCCTTACAAATACTCTGACATACAAAGAGAAAAAGAAATTGTAGGTAACCTACAACATCATGAGTTAGCCGAAGAAATAGCGAAAGAATCAATAGTGCTTTTGAAAAATGAAAATGATCTATTGCCATTAAAAAATATTAAGAATATTGCTGTTATAGGACCTTTAGCTAAAGATAAAGATGCTCCATTAGGTAATTGGAGAGCACAGGCAGTGGCTAATTCAGCTGTATCTCTATATGAAGGTCTAGAAAAAACTTTAGCCGAATCTACTAATTTGAAATATGCTGAAGGAGTTAAATTATCCATCGGTCCTAATAACTTTTTTGAAGAATTGATCATTAATAAAGAGGATCGTTCAGGTTTTGAGGAAGCTAAGCAACTAGCAAGTAATTCCGATTTAGTAATTATGGCTTTAGGTGAACCAGCTTATATGTCAGGAGAAGGTAGGAGTAGAGCAGATATCGGTTTACCTGGTTTGCAAAAAGAACTTTTAAAAGAAATACATAAAATCAATCCCAATATAGTATTGGTTTTGATGAATGGTCGTCCATTAGAATTAAGCTGGGAAGATGAAAATATTCCAGCTATAGTTGAAGCCTGGCACCTTGGTCAAAGAGCCGGGACTGCAATTGCAGAAACCTTATTGGGAGAAAATAACCCATCTGCAAAATTAACTATGAGCTTTCCGCATCATGTTGGTCAACTACCTATTTACTATAATCATAAGGTAACAGGAAGGCCTTCTACTGCTCCGGGGCAAGTATTCTATACTCACCATACAGATGTAGATCGCTCTCCGCTTTATCCATTTGGCTATGGATTGAGTTACTCAAATTTTGAATATGGGGAAATAGAATTATCTCAAAATTCAATTGCAGAGGATGAAAGTATCACAGCATCCATTAAAATTAAAAACACTAGCGATATTGATGGGCAGGAAGTAGTGCAGCTTTATATTCAAGATTTAGTTGCGGAAGAGACACCAATGATAAAATCATTAAAAGCCTTCCAGAAAGTAAATATAAATGCAGGTGAATCGGTTGAGGTAGAATTTATAATTAATAAAGATTTGCTAAGCTATTATAAATCCAACGGGGAATTATCATTAGAAAAAGGTGATTTTAAGGTGTTTATTGGTGAAGATTCGTCAGTTGAAAATCATAAAGAATTCAAGTTAAGATGAAAAATTTATATGTAATATGTCTTTTGCTATTATTCAGCCAGTGTGATCAAAAACAAGATTATTTGATTTGGTCTGATGAGTTTGATGGAAGTGGTCTGCCCGATTCTAAGAGGTGGAATATAACAGAAGGAAATGGCTGTCCGGAATTATGTGGGTTTGGTAATAATGAAAAGCAATTTTATACTAAGGACCTTGAAAACCTTCGTATGGAAGATGGAAAACTAATTATTAAAGCACTAAAAGATACTGCTAAGGGATATACATCAGCCAAACTTACTACAAAATATATAGTGGATTGGAAATATGGATACATAGAAGTGAGGGCTAAGTTACCTAAAGGAAAAGGAGCCTGGCCAGCTATTTGGATGCTACCTACATTGGAAGGTAATATGGAATGGCCTAGAGATGGTGAAATTGATATTATGGAGTATGTAGGCTATAATCCAGGAACTGTTTACGGCACTATCCACACAGAAAGTTATAATCATGTGAAGGGTACAGAGAAATCTGATTCTATAAAAGTTGAAGATGCTCATACAAATTTTCATACTTATGCCATCCTTTGGACTGACCAAAAAATAGAATGGTTAGTTGATGATATTCCTTATCATGCTGTTTATAAAAATGGAGATGGAAAATCAGGCTGGCCATTTGACCATGAATTCCATTTAATTTTAAATTTAGCAGTAGGAGGAAATTGGGGCGGTAAATACGGGATTGATGATAAAAGTTTTCCTCAAGAATTTGAGATAGATTATGTTAGAGTATATTCTCAAAAGCCTAATTTTTCTAACTAATTGTGCTACTATAAATGAAAATTTTAACCATCTATAAAATTTACTGCTTATTGATGTTAAGACATCAATATTTTTTGGTAATATAGCTTTTCACTTAAAACTACTATTGGAAAATGTCAAAGAAAGGACTTTTAATATTGATAGCCGCTGTAGCCGCCTTAGGTGGTTTACTATTTGGTTATGATACTGGCGTAATCAATGGAGCTCAATTCTATTTCAGTAAATATTTCGAATTAGATGCAGCCATGAAAGGTTGGGTTGTAGGCAGTGCATTATTAGGCTGTTTAGTAGGTGCTTTGTCTGCGGGTTATATTACCACTAAAATTGGTAGAAAGGCAGCCCTTATTATTTCTGCATTACTTTTTACAGTTTCTGCTTTAGGTTCAGGATTACCAGCATTTATGCAACAATCGGTTACATTGCTTGTAGTTTTCAGAATAATTGGAGGTTTAGGTATTGGATTGGCATCCATGGCAGCGCCAACCTATATAGCTGAAATTTCACCAAAAGACAAGAGAGGGATTTTGGTGACTTTTTATCAATTAGCAGTTGTAACTGGTTTCTTTGTAGTTTTTTTAGCCACTTATTATATTGGAGAAGGGAATACTCCTCAAGAAAATATAGATACAGGATGGAGATGGATGTTTTGGTCAGAATTAATTCCTTGCTCAATTTTCCTTGTACTTACATTTTTCATTCCTAGAAGTCCAAGATGGTTGGTGATGTCAGGAAGGGAAGAGGAGGCTTTAAAAGTGCTGAATACTTTGCATGAAGAAGAAGAGGCACAAAAAGAAATAGATGAGATTAAATTTTCTTTACAGAAAGAACGTAAAACGCAATTGAAAGGAGCTTCAGTTTTTCAAAAATCTGTAATTCCAATTATAATAATAGGTTCAATTTTATCTTTATTACAACAATTTACTGGAATTAATGCTGTGTTGTATTATGGTGGCGATATTTTTGAAAAAGCATTAGGTTTTACCCAAGAAGACGTTCTTGCACAGCAAATTATGCTTGGCGCAGTGAATTTTGTGTTTACGTTCCTAGCTATGTTTACAGTTGATAAATTAGGTAGAAAGCCTTTAATCTATATTGGAGCAGTTGGAATGATTTTAGGGTTTGTTTTCTTGGGGAGTTCCTTGTATTTTGATGCAGTAGGACTGATCTCATTAATTGGAATTTTGTTATTTATTGGTGCATTTGCCATGAGTATGGGGCCAGTCACCTGGGTTTTACTTTCAGAAATGTTTCCAAATAAAATCAGAAGTACGGCCATGTCTATAGCAGTTGCAATACAATGGGCAGGTAATTTTCTGGTATCTCTTACTTTCCCAATGATAGTAGAAAGTGATGCAAATGCAAGAGGAACTGGATTTTGGAATGGAGCTTTACCTTATGTTATTTTCATTGCATTTATTGTTTTCCTTATCTATTTCACCAAAAAATATATTATTGAAACAAAAGGAAAAAGTTTGGAACAATTGGAAGGTGTTTGGGCTGAAAAATATGGTAAAATAGAATCATAATAGTTTTTCATAATTAGTTTATTTAGTCCGGAATTTAATTTTCGGACTTTTTTTATGAAAAAATATTTTGAATTATTCGAATATGTACTACAAAAAAATATTTGTGATTTTATATTGAAATTGAAACATTGAAGCGAAATAATCGTACTTACTGCTTTCTTTTCTATATCCTTTGTTTTTGTACTTTACAAATAGGTTAAATTTAGCTTAATTTCCTTACCAACCATTTCATATTTATTGGTGTCACTATGGGTGAGAAGCTAATAATATAAATATGAAGAGATTTTTTACTACATTTTTTTTATTGACCGCAGTTGCTGTCACTTTAGTGATAAGTGATAGTTATTTCAAGAAACAAAATCAGACATATTCTGCTAAAAATACTAACGTAGGACTGGATAAATCCATTGATTTAACCGAGGCAGATGTGTATGATTCTAAAAGAAATGCTGTTCGTGTTAGCCTGACAAATTAATATTTGTAATTCTTTATTAAAGAAGAATCTTGCCTTAGTATATTAGCATATATTTAAAAGGCATGTATTATTACTTATCAAAATTGATCCTATGGCTAGGAGGCTGGAAAGTATCAGCAAAAATTCCTAAAAAGGCTAAAAAGGCAGTGATGATCGCTGGTCCTCACACATCAAATTGGGATTTAGTATGGGCAAGATCTGCATTCTTCATACTAAAAGTCCCTGTTCGTTTCACTGTAAAAAAAGAATTACTAAAAGGCCCTCTCAAATGGCTTTTAAATGGATTAGGTGCTATTGGTATTGATAGAACCCATAAGAAAGGTAAAAAACAATCCATGACTGAGGCTATGATTCAACTTTTTGATGAAAGAGAAGAATTAGTTATTTTAATAACACCAGAAGGAACAAGAAGTTACCAGCCTGAGTGGAAAACAGGCTTTTATCATTTAGCAGAAGGAGCAGGGGTTCCTATTCTTTGCGGATATCTAGATTATGAAAATAAAATTGCCGGTATTGGCCCAAGCTTCGAGGCAAAAGGAGATATGGATGAAAATATTGAAAAAATAAAAGATTTCTACAGGCCAATTAAAGGAAAGTTTCCCGAAAATGGCGTTCGTTAATAAAAATTATTCCTCTTTAAAATCTAACGCAACTGAATTTAAGCAATATCTCAATCCTGTTGGTTTTGGTCCATCTTCAAAAACATGACCTATGTGTCCTCCACAAGTTGCACAAACTACTTCAGTTCTAAGCGTACCTAATGATCGGTCCTCTACTTCCAAAACATTTTCTTTATTTAATGGCTTATAAAAACTAGGCCATCCTGTACCGCTTTCATACTTAGTTTCAGAGCTGAATAATTCAGTTTTACACCCAATGCAAACATAAATACCTTCCTTTTTAAAGTCATTGTATTTTCCTGTAAAAGCTCGCTCAGTTCCTTCTTCTCTTAAGACTTTATATTCCAAAGGATTTAAAATTTCTTTCCACTCTGATTCAGTTTTTTGTACTTCGAAAGTGTGGTTTTTTAAACTATTATTTTTTTCAGAACCATTGCTTTTCTGTGCACAAGACTGAAAGCTAAAGGCTAAAATCAATGCTATTATACCAATATATCTTCCTATTTTAATGCTTTTCATTATTGTAATATTTTTATCTGTTGTAACTTATACTCATTTCTAAAGCTAAAGTTTTGTACTTGTGAATTATGGTTTAGCATATTCAAACTTTTCAAGTTTTGATGTTTTTAAATATTCATACAAACCTGAAATGGTAACAGTTCCAGCTTTTGTAAGGTTAACAGTACCGTCAGCTTCGATTAATTTTTCATCTAAATAAGCATGTAGCACTTTACCAATGACTAAGATGGTATCATTTGCTTTAACTAAATGCTCTTCTTCAAATTGTAAACCCAATTTTATTGGTGATTCTTTTACATAAGGAGCTTTGTGTTGATCTAAATATTCTTCCTCAAAATTACAAGCTTCAAATTCAGATACGTTTCTTTCATACTTTGCGGATGTTTGGTGAGCTTTTTCTATAAAGCTTTCATGGATATGATTAAAGGTATAAAAACCAGTTTCTTTTATATTCTCATAAGTATGCCTTTGCACAGTGGTGGGCCTTAGAATAAACCCCAAATAGGGGGGATTAGCTCCAATATGTATCACAGAATTGAAAACCGCTAAATTGGTATTTCCAGATTTATCAGCAGTACCTATTAAGTTTGCACTTTTAAAACCTGAAATGGTATTAAAAAAATTGGCTCTATAACGGCTTTCCATCTCCTCAATGGATTGTGAATCAATATGCATCATTTTTATTTTATTGACTTAAATACTGTATTTAAGCCTTTTTGTTTGCTTTAATTGAAAATAAACCTGCTTTTCTTTCCTGATTTCATTTTCGGCTGTAAATTGAAAATTATGATCACTTTTCAAAATATTGAAAAATCCTTTGATGAGCAATTAGTGCTTAAAAATATTAATCTTCAAATAAAAGAAGGTGAATTGATGGTATTATTAGGGGCAAGTGGAAGTGGTAAAACAACGATGCTTCGGATGATAAATGGCTTAGAGAATCCTAATTCAGGCTCAATTCGAATTGCTCATAAATATTTGAAAGAACATGATTTGCTCGATTTGAGAAAAGAAATTGGCTATGTGATTCAAAAAGTGGGGTTATTTCCGCATTATTCAGTTTTTGATAATGTAGCGACTATTTTAAAGCTGAAAAATGAGAAGGAAGATTTAGTAAAAGAAAAAGTTCATAAATGGTTAGATAAAATCGGAATGCCTGCAGCTGTTTATGGTCAAAAATTCCCTACTGAATTAAGTGGGGGAGAAGCACAAAGAATAGGCTTGGCAAGAGCATTAGTGGCGCAACCAAGTATGATTTTATTGGATGAACCTTTTAGTGCTTTGGATCCAATCTCTAGAGTGAAAATCAGGAATGAATTTCGAAAAATACAACAGCAAGAAAAATTAACAGCAGTAATGGTTACTCATGATGTATTGGAAGCTGTGAGTATAGCAGATAGGATATGTTTGCTTGCAAATGGTGAAATTCAACAGGTGGGTACTGCTCAGGAGATTTTATTTAAACCTGAAAATGAACTGGTTAAAAAATTTGTAGAAGGAGATCAATTTCAAGCTTCTTTAGCTTCAGTTTCTTTAAAAGAGATTAAAAATTTTATTTCAGAGAAATCTACTCCAAAGTTTGATACAGAAGGCTCTGTTTTGGAGTTGTTACAGAATGAAGACACTCAATATCATGCTGGTGTTCTGGATGCTTTTTATAAATGGAAGGAGAATAAAGCATGATGTCATTCTTCGATTTTCTTATTAAAAATAAGGGAGAGGTTTTTCAGCAGCTGATTGAGCATATTCAGTTGACTTTAGTTTCACTGTGCATTGCAGTGCTTATGGGAATTACAATTGGTATTTTGATTTCAGTTTACCAAAAATCTACTAAAGCGGTACTTTCCTTAGTCAATACTATCCAGACTATCCCTAGTTTGGCTCTTTTAGGCTTTCTACTGCCCTTCTTTGGTATTGGCGTAGTTCCGGCAATCATTGCGCTTTTCCTTTACGCCTTGCTCCCTATTGTGCGAAATACATTTACAGGAATAGAAGAGGTAGACCCCTCTGTAAAAGAATCAGCTATTGCAATGGGAATGAAACGCTCTCAGGTATTATTCAAAATCGAGTTGCCTTTGGCAATGCCTTATATTATGGCAGGAATCAGAACTGCATCCGTGATAAATGTTGGAGTCGCTACTTTAAGTGCTTTTATAGCTGCGGGTGGTCTTGGTGAATTTATTCTCCAGGGGATTCAGTTAAACAATTCCAATATGATTTTGGCCGGTGCTATCCCTGCATCATTATTGGCTTTGTTTTTTGATGCTGTTTTAGGTCGAGTTCAGAAAAGTAGTTTAAAAGTTATTCGCTGGTTCTCTATTATTCTTTTTGGCGGAATGTTGGCTTATCTGACCATTATAGGATTTCAAAAACTTAATTTTTCAAAAGATAAGAGTAAACTTTTGGGTGGTTTTCCATCTGAATTTGTTTACAGAGAAGATGGTCTGAAAGGCTTATTCAAAGCTTATGATTTTGAATTGGATTATGTGGAAATGGAAATTGGTTTAATGTATCGGGCATTAGCCAATAAGGAAGTAGATGTAATTAGTGGTTTCTCGACAGATGGAAGAATTAAAGCCTATAATTTACAAACACTGGAGGATAATCGCAATTATTTTCCACCCTATCAGGCAGCACCAGTTGCTAGAGTAGCGATTTTAAAGAAATATCCTGAAATAAGTAGGAGCTTAGAAAAGCTTAAAAATCGGATTAATAATGCAGAAATGACTGAAATGAATTATAAAGTAGATGAGGAAAAAATGCAACCTCAAGATGTTGCTATGGAGTTTCTTCAGTCAAAGGCTATGTTTAATAAGAGTAAAAATAAAGAAGGTCAAGCTGGCACTATCAAAATAGGGAGTAAAGCATTTACCGAGAATTATATTTTAGCCCACTTATTTAAACTAGTTATAGAGGAAAATACTCAGTTGAATGTGGAAATGAAATTAGGGTTTGGTGGCACAAAGCTTTTGATGGATGCCATGAAAAATGATGAAATTGATATCTATCCTGAATATACTGGAACGGCTTTGTTGCTGTTATTGGAAACCAATAATAAAGAACGCAAATCCTTGATTTCAAATCCAAAAAAGGTATATGATTTTGTGAAAATAGAATCAAGGAAGCAATTTCAATTTGAATGGTTACCACCATTGGGTTTTAATAATACATTTGCGATTTTAATGCGATCTAATCAAGCAGAAGAGTTGGGTTTGGAGACTATTGAGAATTTATCGGATCGTTAAATTTTAATTTTTTATATTGTTCTTAATATATAACCCTGACCCATCCTTTATAATTAGTACCGCATTCATTTGTAATTATCCAATAATATACTGCTGATGGCAAATTACCTCCGTCCCAGTCATTTTTGTAGTTTGTAGATTCATATACCTTTTTTCCAGTTCTCTGAAATATTTTTAAGGTTGAACCCAAAAGTCGGGAATCAACAATAAAGTAATCATTATATCCGTCTTGGTTTGGAGTAATAACATTTGGAATTGTAAAATCGCTTATTTCTGGTAATACTAACTTAATTGTATCTCGTTTTATTCCACATGAATTTTCAACCTCTACCCAATAAGTGCCGGTTTTAGTAACTTCAAAAGTAGGATTTGTTGAGCCATCTTGCCATTTATAATTTAAGCCAGGCCCTGATGCGTCCAATATTATTGAGGTTTCATTACAGACAGTCTGATCATCTCCTAAATTAAGTTCGGGAGGGATACATCCATATATTAAACACGCTCGTTCATCTTTTGATAGTGCTTTTTTATAAATTCTAACATCATCAATTATTCCATCAAAAAAAGTGGTTCCTTGCTGATCATTTCCTAGCTTATCAATTGAACCAAAGACTAATGGGATATTGGTATTGACATTAATATTTGAAGGGATAGCTTCAGTGGCTATCAGAACATCATCCACAAAAAGCGAAATGCTGTCATTATCCTTTATTCCCATCAAATTATACCATACCTTTTCTTCAAATCCTGAGCCGCTTACATGATACAGATTATCATTTTGACCACCTACAAAAAAGTAAAAGTGATTTTCTCCATTCAATTTCCTTGCATCAAGTGCATATCCAGCTCTTCTCGGTGAACCAAAAATCGTAGCCCCTTTATTTACAATCCATCCTCCTCTGCTGCTTGTACCTTCAATTAAAGAATTAAACTGGAAAACATTGACCCAGCATGATATAGTGAAATCAGATTCTCCTAAATCAAAATGGTCTCCAATATGGATGTAGTCATCAATCCCATCAAATAAATAGGCTGAATTCTCAATTCCGTTTATGTCATTAGTAGGAATAGCACCATTAATTTCTCCATTAAAACCACTACCAAGAACTTCAACTCCATTATTGTCCAATGGGTAATGAGCAATTAATTCTTCTTCAATAATGGAATCTGAGCATTGATCTTGCCCCTGAACTAAAGTTATTATTAGTGTGAAAATTAAAGTAAACAGAATCCTCATAAAAATTAAATGATTAGTTAGGCTAAGATATTAAATTATATTTTAATTACCCCTAACGATAGCATCAATATTAAAATTCTGTTCAAAGTCAAGAAAACTGTTATTCCAGTCGGTGCTCCACCGACTGGAATAACAGTAATAGCTACTTTTAAAATATTTAAATTAATCAGTCTCTAAGGTTTTCTTTTTAGATGCTGAAAGTGCTAATAGTGGCACTTTAGTATGGAAGATTAAGGATTTACTTTCGCTTTTGCCAAATAGACTTTCAAACAGACCTTTTTTTCTAGGTAAAACCACCAAAAGGTCAATTTTATTTTTCTCAGCAAATTCATCTATTCCTGATTCCACATTTTTATTCACCATAAAATGATATTGATGTGGTAAGCCTTTTAAATGCAACTCTAAGTTTTTGGCCTCCTCTGCTTTTTCTTTATCCAACATTTGTTCAGCACTGACGTGAATCAAATGTATTTCAGAAGCATAGGCTTGTCTAATAGCTTTTACTGGGGTAAGTAATTCTGCCATTATGCCTTTGTAATCACTAGACAATGCAATGTTTTTGATGTCTTCATATTTAGCATCCTCAGGGATAACTAAAACGGGCGCAAGTTCAGCTTTAATTATACGATGTGCATTTGTACCTAAAATAACCTCATCAACTCCACTTGCACCTTTAGTCCCCATAATGATTAAATCCACTTCATTTTCAAGACAATATTCTTCAACTGCATCTTTTACATAATTCTCAGTTTTCAACGTTTCATATTCAAACTCCTTTAGAATTGGTATTTTCTCTTCAATTTTATCAAATTCAGAGTTAATATATTTTTTAATTTCTTCTTCACTTTCCCCAACATCATAAGCAATATTATAATCAGCATAGGCTAAGGGAACTGTATAAGCATTTAATATGGTGATTTCAGCTTTTGGGTTAATTTGTTTTGCAAACTTTAATGCATATTCCATTGCATTCAATGCACAATCGGAAAAATCGGTCGGTATTAATATGTGCTTTATCATGGCTATTAATTTTTAAAAAGTTCAAAAATTTACTAATCAGATTACTTTCAAATTTCCTCTTTTGTAATCTGTATTTTAAAATTAGAAATATACTTATTGAAATACATTGATTTCAATAAGGTAGAATCCTGACATTTGTCAGTTTTTATTTATGAGAACGAGGGGTAGAAATAAATCGTTGAGGGAGTATATTACTTATGCAGTGGCTTGGTTTCTTATTCCTGTACTTCTTAACCGCATTTTTCGGGCTAATCTTAATAGTACTATAGCTAAAAAATAACTTCCTATCGCAATGGGGATAGTTAAGGCTAAATTACCTAAAGCAAACTGTTTGAAAAATAAAAGAATTTGTCTGATGGTTTCGTTTTGAACTTCTACATCTGGGAGACTATTGGAAATTCTACTTCCAATTTTATAACTTAACCAATAAATAGGGATAATGGTAATGGCATTCCAAACCAACATAGAAAGTAATACTGCCATTTTATTGAGCTGTTTAAAGACCGTTATAAAGCCTACACCTATAGCTGTGCTAAAACCCGGTGTAGGTAATAGTGCTATAAGGGTCCCAAAGGAGTAACTCAAAGCAATAGATACATCAGATTTATCCGAAGTAAGTATCGCAATTGTATATCGTTTGAGTTTAAATATAAATTTATCTTTATAGTAGCGCAGCTTTCTACCCGCCCACTTTTTTAACTTTGTTGTAGCCATCCTTTAGTAATACTTCCAAAATTTTATCTCGGAAATCTCCTTGAATTAGAATTTCCCCATCTTTCACACTTCCGCCAACACCACATTTAGATTTTAGCTTTTTCCCTAAGTCTTTTAAATCATTTTCAGTTCCAATAAAACCACTAATAAGACTTACTTTCTTACCTGCTCTAGCTTTTTTATCTAACTGAACCTTTAAATTTTGTTCTGAAGGATGCAAGGTTTCCTGTTCTTCTTGTCCTTCGTAATCATATTCAAATTCATCAGAAGTAGAATAAACGATACCTTCTCTATGCTTTTTGTTCTTCTTGCTCATGACAGTTTCTTCTATACTATTTATACGTTTTGGATTACCAAAGTACTGAACTTTTGTAAAGATTTTATTTGATTTTGAAATCGAAATTAAGAAAGCTTAAGGTTCTTTCAAATTCAGATGAAATATTAGCTTTAATTTCTAAAAATTCTTGTGTGACAGGATGTTTAAATTTTACTTCTTTTGCATGTAAAAGCATACTGTCCATGCTCCATTTTTCCTTGAATAATTTATTTTGCTTATTACAACCATGGGGACGGTCCGCTATTATGGGTTTGTCAATATGGGCCAGATGCTTTCTGATTTGGTGCATTCTTCCTGTCTCTGGTTTTACTTCTAGCAAAGAATAGCGAGAGGTGTTAAATTTCCCTAAAGGAACTGGGATTTCCGTTTGCGCTAAAGTTTTATAATGCGTGACAGACTCCTGTAATTGTCCGCTTTCCTTCCGCAAAGCATAATCGATAGTGCCTTCAGAATCGGTAAAACCTCTTACAATTGCTAAATAGGTTTTCTCAATCTGCTGATCTCTGAAAAGAGCGGTAGTTTTTGAATTGTTTACTTCATCCAAAGCAAAGAGTAAAACCCCAGAAGTTTTGCGATCTATTCTGTGGACTGGATAAACCCGCTGACCCAATTGATCTCTAAGTAATTGCAAAGCAAATACATCCTTTTCAGTAGCGATCTTAGTGCGATGTACCAACAAACCATGAGGCTTATTAATAGCTACTAAATATTCGTCTTGATATATTATTTCTAGAGGAGTGATGTTCACTTTTGTTATTTGTTGTAAAATTCGATTAGTTTATTGAGAAGAGCTGTAGAGATTCTGAAACCATTATTTACAATTCGAATTATGATTGGGAAGGCATCTTTTATTACACCTGATTTTTGAATTTTCAATAAAAATACGATGGTACCAATTATGTTGATATTTTGTTCTTTAGCTATTTTCCTTCCTTTAGCTTCATCAATAATTAGTAATGATTCTGGATTTTCTGTTGCTAATGCAATAGCACTTGCTTCTCCTAAATCCAAAATCTTAGAGAATTCATCTACCTTCTTTTTACTTGGGTTCAGAACGTTTATCCAGATAGGTAATTTTTCATTGAATTCCGCCTGAATTTCTTGGGTAACATAGATTTCTGAGTAAGCACTTTTTAAAAGATCAAGTGAGTTTGAATTTGAAAGGCTAATTAAACAACTTGTATCTACAATGACGATTTTACTCATTCATTATTTTCTCTATATCCTCAGTAGTTTCTCCAAAAATTGAAACTCCATAATTACCTGCTGTTTCCAGAAATTCTCTTTTTGTAATACCTACCAATTCAGCAGCTTGTCCAGAAGATAAAACTCCTTTCTCAAACAGGCTGGTAGCTACTTGCATTTTTATATCTTTTTCATCTACTGTATCAGGTAATTGGAGAGTTAATGTCTTCATAATTCATATTTCTGTTTTCAAGATAACAAAATAATTTAAATTGTAATTCCTATGAGTCCAATAATTACATTCGAATTTATTACAATCAGTTTAATTATTTCACTTCTTCCGAATATTGTTTCCACCATCCATTTTCACTTTCAGCATTTATGCTGAACCATTTTCCTTGCGGAATACTTAATAATGGGATTTCTTTTTCAGCAGCTTCATTTTCAAGATCTAAAATGGGTTCATACCAACTGTGCAATGCTAAATCAAATGTTCCCCAGTGAATAGGGAAGAATTTTTTCGCTCTCATTTGTTGAAAAGCATCAATGGCTTCAATAGGATCCATATGGATGTCATGCCAAGCTTCATTATAAGCACCAATGGGCATCAATGCTAAATCAAATGGACCTAGTTTTTCATCTATCTCATTAAAGCCATCAAAAATTCCAGTATCACCACCAAAATAAATATTATCACCCTCCATTTCTATTACCCATGAGGCCCAGAAAGTATTATTTTGATTTAATAATCGTCCACTAAAATGGCGTGCTGGTGTTGCTGTAATGGTAATGCCATTTTCAGAATGAGAATCCCACCAGCTAAATTCTTTTATCTTTTCTTTGGGAACACCCCAATATTCCATACTTGCTCTTACACCTGTTGGAACATAAAAGTATTTCGTTTTAGCTGTTATCTTTTTGATGGTCTCATAATCCAAATGATCGTAATGGTCATGTGAAATCACAACGGCTTCCAATTCAGGCAAATCTTCAGCAGAAATAGGAGGGGCACTGAATCTTTCTGGTCCCATGAAATTAAAGGGTGATGCACGCTGACCCAACATAGGATCTGCTAATACATATTTACCATTTTTGTAAAATAGTACTGCAGCATGTCCTAGCCAATTGACTTGTAAGATGCTGTCGTCTGACCTTTTATTATTCTCAGTAAAAATGTAGTCCCCAATAGGTTGTGTTTCCACATCTCTTTTGAAGTAATTTCTTAGAATGCGGGGGATCTGAGTAAACTCCGCACTTGTAGTTTGTATGGAGTTTACAAACTTGCCTTTTTTATAATAAGGCGATGATGCCATCTCTTTCGAATCAGGAGCTTTTCCAACCGAAGGAACAAAATATTTTACCATATAGTAGCCTAAAATGAAAAAGGCTACTACTATGAGTACCCCTTTTATGATTTTAATAAACAATTTCATTATTCCTTAAACTGAAACATGAATTTTATGTTCCGTGAATTATTAAGCAGTTACCTTACCGTATAACTCAGCTCTTTGTGCTTGAATTCTGTCATCGTCCATATATTGATCATATGTTTTTAGACTGTCTATTGTTCCATTTGGCGTAAGCTCTAAAATGCGGTTAGCAACAGTATTGGTAAACTCATGGTCATGAGATGTGAAAATCACAGTACCAGGAAAATCTTTCAATCCATTGTTAAATGCCTGAATAGATTCCAAATCGAGGTGGTTAGTAGGTTCGTCCAACATTAAAAGATTTCCACCCGTCAACATCATTTTTGAAACCATACATCTTACCTTTTCTCCTCCGGATAATACATTCACAGATTTGAAAGTTTCTTCTCCTGTAAATAACATTTTACCTAAGAATCCACGGATATAAACCTCATCTTTCTCTGATGAGTAGTTTCTTAACCAGTCGATTAAGTTTTCATTTCCTTGGAAAAACTCATCATTGTGGTTGGGTAAATAAGAAGTGGTAATGGTCTGACCGAATTTAAAGCTTCCTGAGTCAGGCTCCATATTACCGTTTAAGATTTCAAATAGGGCAGTGGTTGCCAAACTGTTTCTACTTAAAACGGATATTTTATCGCCTTTATTTACAAATAAATCCAAGTCCTTAATCAAGACTTTATCCTCAACTGCTTTGTTAAGTTTTTCTATTTGCAAAATTTGATCACCTGCTTCTCTATTTTGATTAAAGATAATGGCAGGATATCTACGTGTAGCAGGCTTAATGTCTTCTACATTGATTTTATCTAATAATTTTCTTCTACTAGTTGCTTGCTTTGATTTAGAGGCATTTGCACTGAATCGGGCAATAAACTCTTGTAATTCTTTCTTTTTCTCCTCAGCTTTTTTGTTAGCAGATGATTTTTGGCTTAAAGCCAATTGACTTGACTCATACCAGAAAGAATAGTTTCCGGAATACATACTGATTTGACTGAAATCAATATCCACGATGTGCGTACAAACCGTATCCAAAAAGTGTCTATCGTGAGAAACTACGATAACGGTATTCTTGAATTCCAACAGAAAATCCTCCAACCAGGCGATGGTATAAATATCCAAATCGTTGGTAGGCTCATCGAGAATCAAGACATCAGGATTACCGAATAAAGCTTGTGCCAAAAGAACACGAACTCTATAATTACCATCAACATCTTTCAATAATTTGTAATGATGTTCTTCCTCAATGCCCAAACCACTCAAAAGTGAAGCAGCATCAGACTCAGCATTCCAGCCGTCCATTTCTGCAAATTCTTCTTCTAATTCAGATACTTTGATGCCATCTGCTTCAGAGAAATCAGGCTTGCTGTATAGTTCTTCTTTAGCTTTAATGTTGTTCCACAATTTGTCGTGGCCCATCATAACTGTGTTCAAAACAGAATGCTCATTGAACTCATTGTGGTTCTGCTTCAGAACAGCCATTCTTTTTCCAGAATCAAGGCTAACATTACCTTTGGTAGGGTTTATTTCGCCTGAAAGGATTTTTAGGAAAGTGGATTTCCCTGCTCCATTGGCACCAATTACGCCATAGCAGTTTCCTTGTGTGAATTTGATGTTTACTTCATCAAATAGTACTCTTTTTCCAAATTGGAGGGTTAAATTACTGGTATTAATCATATCTTTTTGTCAATCAGAGCGCAAAGGTAAGGATATTCATTGAGAGTGGTAAACTTTAGGTGCTAGTTATTTGCTAAAAATTTAAGGTCATTTCGATAAAGCTGGTGAAGAGATTGGTATTATACAATTTTGATTCACGTTTGAGCACAATAATGTCACCCCTAACGGGGCTTTGGTTACCTGCTATAAGCAGAATTACCATAATGTCGTCCCTCATGGGACTTTTGGGTTGTAGTTGTTATCATAGAAGTCAATTTTAATCGAATTT
>NZ_JAGXGF010000055.1 GCF_024636815.1 Marivirga sp. | reverse complement strand
TTTTCCTATCCCACCTCTAAACAGCGATTTTCTTCCTAAAAATTCCTTACAATAGCCCGCTATTGCTTCAGAATTTTTAGTTGAAACTCACTATTTACAGGCGTTCTGAATCCTAAATTAGAATCGAACTCAGGTTAATAATATTATATCTAACCCTTGATATTTCTGAATGTCAAGGGTTTTTGTTTTTAGATTCAATCATTGTAGTCCCCAGTTCGGGAGTAACAATAGGAGAGTTTTCCTTAGCTAAAATTCCTTGTGTAAAATGGGTGAAATGGGCACTTCCGATTATAATAGTCTTTTCTATTTTAGCTATGCTTTTGCTTTTACATCCTGTTTTGTTTTTTAATTGGGCTTGATTTATATAGTTTAGTCATACCTAGATTTACAAAGCAAATTGCAGATGCAAAAAACCATATTTGAGATAACTAAAATGGATTGCCCTTCGGAAGAGAATCTTATCCGAATGAAGCTGCAAGATAATTCAAGTATCGAACATTTAGATTTTGATATTCCAAATAGGAAATTAGCG
Source organism: Marivirga sp. (assembly GCF_024636815.1). Classification (GTDB taxonomy): domain Bacteria; phylum Bacteroidota; class Bacteroidia; order Cytophagales; family Cyclobacteriaceae; genus Marivirga. The sequence continues at coordinate 21,681 of NZ_JAGXGF010000055.1, read as the reverse complement.
GTATTCCATAAAGGTGAAAGTAAGCAATTAGAAGACTCGATTCTTGAGTTGGATTTAGGCGGTCGGAAACTTTCTAGCGAGCAGACTGAGGAAAATGAATTTGAGGATAGTTCGAATCAAAAAAAGATACTTTGGTCAGTTCTCATTATTAACTTCTCTTTTTTTATAATTGAGATGACAACCGGTTGGCTTTCTAAATCAATGGGTTTGATAGCTGATAGTTTGGATATGCTTGCTGACTCATTCGTTTATTGAATTAGTTTATTAGCAGTAGGTAAAACACTGATTAGAAAAAAGAGAATTGCTCGTATAGCAGGATATTTTCAAATAGCATTAGCTGTAATCGGATTTACTGAAGTCTTAAGACGATTTTTTGCTACAGAGCAGCTTCCGGATTTCAATACCATGATTGTCGTATCTATTCTAGCCTTAATTGCTAATGGAGTATGCTTGCTTTTGCTTCAGAAATCTAAAAGTGAAGAAGCACACATGAAGGCCAGTATGATTTTCACCTCCAATGATGTGATTATAAATTTGGGGGTGATTACGGCTGGAGTTTTAGTGAATTGGTTAAATTCCAATAACCCAGATTTAATTATTGGAACCATCGTTTTTGTTTTGGTAATTCAAGGGGCATTAAGAATATTAAAGCTGGGGAAATAATAATATTTGAAAAGATATTATAGTTTGAAAGATTATTTAGCCGAATTTATTTTTTTATAAAACACATGCACTAATGCCTATAAATAATTTGAATCCTGAGTATCAGGAGAGTCAAAATAGTTTGCTTAAAAAACGAGTTTTAAAATTCGAACAATTACTTGAGGCGTTGAATGAAAAGGAGATAAGTGAATCAGTTTTAAATGTAATTAATGTCGAAACTGATAGACTCAATAAAATTCAATCTAAATCAGCACTGCCTTTGCAGATTCAAAAGTCAATTCAAGAAATTTTAAAAATTACTGAAAAGGAACTTAATTTAGTTTCTGAGAATCACTATACATTCTTATGGATTGTTCTGGGAATGGCGGTTTTTGGATTACCAATCGGGATTTTAGCTGCACTAGCACTGGATAATTTAGCTTTTATGAGTTTGGGCCTTGGTTTTGGTATGGCTATTGGGATTAGTGTAGGTGCTTACAAAGATAATCAAGCAAATAAAGAGGGAAGACAAATAGCCTTTAAAAAGTAGAAAATTACCTTCACTTTCTCATTTATTCCAACAACTTTCCATCTTTGCAATATGAATAAAGATAATTCAGCACCTATAGGGATTTTTGATTCAGGTATTGGTGGGCTTACGGTGGCACATAAAGTGAAGGAGTTAATGCCCAATGAAAGCATGGTCTATTTTGGTGATATTGCCCATTTGCCTTATGGAGACAAGTCCGCTGCTGCTATTCAAGCCTATAGCATAAAAGTAACCGATGTATTATTACAGCAAGGCTGTAAATTAATACTGATTGCTTGTAATTCTGCTTCATCAGCAGCATTTGAATTGGTAAGAGAATATGTGGGATCTAAAGCTAAAGTTTTTAATGTAATTGATCCTGTAGTGGAGCATGTATCACAAAACTACAGCAATCAAAATGTCGGGCTGATCGGTACTAAGCAGACTGTGAATTCCAATGCATATGAATCAAAGCTTAAACAACTTAATCCAAGCATTGAATTAAAAAGTTTAGCTACTCCGCTTTTGGTACCCATGATAGAAGAAGGTTTTTTTGAAAATAGGATTAGTCACGATATTATTGAAGCATATCTTCATAATGAAGAATTAAAGGGGATTGAAGCTTTGATTTTAGGCTGTACGCACTATCCTTTAATTAAAAACGAGATTAATAAATTCTATGATGGAAAAGTAGATATCTTAGATTCAGCCACTATAGTAGCAAAAAGATTAGAAGAATTCTTAAAGGAGTATAATCTCTTATCAGAATCTAAAATAAAAAAGGATAGATTTTTAGTTTCGGACATTACTGCCTCTTTTGAAGCCTCTGCCAAAATCTTCTTCCATGAGGAAGTGCATTTAGAGAAGTTCCCTATTTGGGATTAATCGGGATTTTTAGGGTGAATTGAGAGCCTTGATTTATAGTTGAGCTAATGGAGATTTCCCCCGCTAAAAATGAAATAGCTTTATGAGCCAAAAATAGACCTAAGCCTGAACCTTGTGTTTTATTGCTGATTTTGAAATAAGGCTTGAATAAATCCTCATAATATTTTTCAGGAATTCCGAAGCCACTATCCTTCACATGGAGGTAGAAAAAGTAATTTCCGATATCAGTAAAAATTTCTATTTCATTATTTTCTTCACTTTGGTAAAGCAAGGCATTCTCTAATATATTATCCAGCGCAATTCTAAGTAATGCCTTATTAGCTTTAATAGATCCTGCCTTTTCACTGATATTCACTGTAATATTAGCATTATGCTCTTTGATTTCCAGCGACATATCATTAATACACTCTTTTATTAACTCTTCAATTTCAACTTTCTCAATTCCATATGAATTATTAAGTTCGTAGGCCATTTGAAGTTTGAATAACATTTTATCCATGCTTAATGCGGTGCTATGAACTTTGCTAAACAGTTGCTTCATTTGCTCTGGATCAGAATTGATCTGTGCAATATTATTTAAACCTAATAACGTTCTAATAGGTCTTCTTATGTCATGAGATGCACGATATAAGTAAGTATCCAATTCCTTGTTAATTTCCGTCAGACGAGCTGTTCTTTCTGATACTTTGGCCTCCAGTAATTCATTCAATTTATCTATTTTCTTATTTTTATTTCTGAGCATAAAAACATACCACAAGACTACCAATAAAGCTATCGCTATTATTATCAACAGGGCAGTCCTTAATTTTAGGTGAGAGGCTTGAAGTTCATTAGTGTTTTGAAGTAATTCTAACTTGCTGATTTCTTGTTCCATCAAGTGCCGTTCATGCAAGCTGGCTACATCATTGCTTAGTTTGATAGAGTCGCGAATTTTATCTTGTTCAATATAACCTCTTAAATATTGATTGGCTTTGGCAGTATCACCTTTTATTTCTGAAACTTTAGCTCCCACTTTTAAATATTCTGCTTTTGACTTTGGGTTTGTTATAGGATACTTTTCTATGATTTCTTGCATTTTTAGAAATGTGTTATGCAATGAATCTTTATAGTCCATTTCCATATAAATCCAGCTTAAATAAATAAGGGCATTCATACCACTATTGTAAATGCCAGAACTAATACTAGCATCAAAATCTTTCTGAAGTAAAGGGATGGCTAGATTATAATCTCCTTTTTCATAATAGATGGTAGCTTTATTTCCATTATTTAAAGCATACCGAACAGAGTCATTGAGTGCTTTAGATAATTCCACAGCCTTTTCAATATTTATTAATGCCTCCTCAAACTTATCAATTCTTCTATATGCGATGCCGTTTACTTCATGCAGACCCAAAAGTGATAAGGAATCATTTTTGTTGTATTTGTCAATTTTATTTAAGGCCTTTAAGCCTTTCTTAGCATACTTTATACTTACGGCATTATTCCAACCATTTAAATTAATTCTCCCTATTCTGTAATAAGTATAAGCTAAGTAAGAATGTTGATTTAATTTTTCTAATATGGAAGATGCTTTTAAATAACACTCTAATGAAGATATATTTTCACCAAGCCTGTTATAAAATTGCGCTAATTTGATGTATAAAAAAGCTTGAAATTCATCAACGGACTTTGTTTGTGGAATTATTTTCGAAACAAGCTGAACCCCTACTTCATTTTCTTTGTTTCTGTCAATCAAAGCAATTAGTTCTAAGGAACTTTTGAATTGAGAAAAGTTTGAGATTTTTGAAATTGAGAAATCTTCAGTTTTTTTAACTAATGATTCTTTATTGACATTAGTTTTATTCTCTTTCTTTAACTCGTATTGGTAATATTGATTTAAAGAATCGAATGAAATTACTTGGGTAAATCCCAAGGATACAGTTGAAAAAATTATTAATATATGTATTAAAAAGGCTTTTATCACTTCTTTGCTTAGTTTACGTTTTGGTTTGAAACAGTGAGCATCAAAAAGGTAAATCCAAAAATAGGACTATTTTCAAACTTAACCCTTGCCAATTAAGGAAATTCATCCCAATAAACCCATACTTCTGTCGAATATCTTACTTGGATTATTTATAGTTGTGGTCTTATTCAAAGAAAAACATTGAACATCAATTATAATACACTTAACTTTACACTTTAAGTAAAAACTCATGAGCGATAGCATAAAACACGAATGCGGAATAGCCCTAATCCGCTTAAGAAAGCCACTACAATATTTTATAGATAAATATGGTCCGCTTTATGCCATGAACAAACTTTACTTGTTGATGGAAAAGCAGCATAATCGTGGTCAAGATGGAGCAGGAGTGGGAAATGTCAAGCTTAATGTTGATCCAGGACATCGTTATATAAGCCGATATCGTTCAGTTGATAACCAACCTATTACTGATATTTTTAAGAAGGTTTCCAAGAAATATAAAAAGGCCAAGAAAGCAGGTGGAAAGTGGTACAATCAAGAAAAATGGTTAAAAGAAAATTGTGCTTTTACAGGTGAGGTATGGTTAGGTCACTTAAGATATGGTACTCACGGGCAAAATGCTATAGAAAATTGCCATCCAATGTTACGTCAAAACAACTGGAAAAACAGAAGTTTGATGGTGGCAGGAAATTTCAATATGACCAATGTTGAAGAATTATTTGATATTTTGACTGAGCTAGGACAGCATCCAAAAGAAAAAGTGGATACTGTAACTGTAATGGAAAAAATCGGTCACTTCCTGGATGAAGAAAATCAAAGAATTTTTGAAGAGCATAAGGATGAGTATACAAATGCTGAAATCACCCATATAATTGAGGAAAAGCTTGATATGTTGCAGGTATTGCAGCGTGCTTGCCGTGATTTCGATGGCGGATACGCTATGGCAGGGATCACTGGAGCAGGCCATGCATTTGTGGCTAGAGACCCTTCTGGAATCAGACCAGCGCACTACTATGCTGATGATGAAGTGATAGTGGTAGCTTCTGAGAAGACGGCTATTAAAACTGCTTTTAATGTTAATTATCAAGATATTCAGGAAATCAAACCTGCACATGCTTTAGTGATTAATACTAAAGGAGATTATAAAATGGAACAATTCATTGAACCATTGGAGCGTAAATCATGCAGCTTTGAAAGAATATATTTCTCTAGAGGTTCTGATCCTGAAATTTATGCAGAGCGTAAAAAATTGGGTAAACTTTTGGTCCCTAAAATATTGGAGGCAATTGATTATGATTTACAAAATACGGTTTTCTCCTATATTCCAAATACAGCTGAAACCTCCTTTTTAGGTATGATGGAAGGGATGGAGGAGCATTTGGCAAAAAGGCAGCTGAAGGAATTGAGAAGTACACGTGAAGATGATCAAGCGCTTGAAAAATTATTGTCATTTCGTCCGCGGGTCGAGAAATTAGTGATTAAAGATGCTAAACTAAGAACTTTTATCACTGATGATCAGCACAGAGATGATTTAGTAGCTCATGTTTACGATACCACTTATGAGGTAATTAAAAAGAAAGTTGATACGGTTGTGGTAATTGATGACTCTATAGTTCGAGGGACTACTTTAGAGAAAAGTATTTTAAGAATGCTAGATAGATTGGAGCCTAAGAAAATTATCATTGTTTCTTCTGCACCTCAAATTCGTTTCCCTGATTGTTATGGCATTGATATGAGTAAAATGAAGGATTTTATTGCCTTCAGAGCAGTTTTAGCTCTTATTAAGGAAACCAAGCAAGAAAATATCTTAGAAGAGGCATATCAAAAGTGCTTAAACAGTGATAATTCTGAAAATCATGTAAAGGATGTTTTTGCACCTTTTACTTATGAGCAAATCTCTCAGAAAGTAGCCGAATTGGTAAAAGTAGACACTATAGAAGCAGAAGTGGAAGTGATTTACCAAACGGTAGAAAATTTACATAAAGCGAGTCCAGAGCATTTAGGTGATTGGTATTTTACGGGTGACTTCCCAACGCTAGGAGGAAATAGAGTGGTGAATAAGGCATTTGTCAACTTTATGGAAGGAAAAGAAGTAAGGGCTTATTAGGGTTTTTAGGTGTAGAAGTGTTTGGGTTAATAAGTGCTTGGGTGTCTCGGTTTGAAGTGAGTCACGTGCCAAAATCTCAAATCTCCAACACTTTAACACCTCAAAACTTCAACACCTGTCTACTTCCCATTCTCAAATTACTTTCCTATTTTTAGCAATTGCAAATTGAATAGGAAAGGATGTTCAAAAACTCATACGTATTTTTCATTTCGTTAACGGCTGCTCTGGGCGGCTTTCTATTTGGATTTGATACTGCCGTTATCTCTGGGGCAGAACAAGCAATTCAAGAAATCTGGCAATTATCAGATTGGATGCATGGTTTTTCAATTGCCGTAGCTTTATACGGAACTGTCATGGGTGCATTGGCAGCTGGTTATCCAGCTAATCGATTTGGAAGAAAACCCATGCTTTTGCTTATAGGGGTGCTTTTTACAGTATCTGCTTTGGGTTCAGCCCTTGCTCCGGATGTAAATACATTTATGTTTTTCAGGTTTATTGGGGGCCTGGGAGTTGGTGCATCTTCTGTAATTGCGCCTATGTATATTAGCGAAATTGCTCCTGCTGGAAAAAGAGGAATGTTAGTGGCTCTTTTTCAATTCAATGTGGTTTTAGGGATTTTGATTGCTTATTTCTCCAATTATTTAATAGCCTTAGCTGATTTAGAAAGTAGTTGGAGATGGATGTTAGGAGTTGAAATCATTCCTGCATTGCTATATTCTTTATTAAGTATTCGATTGCCAAGAAGTCCAAGGTGGCTTATAGCCAATCAGAATGATTATGACGAGGCTCGGGTTATTTTAACCAAGACAGATCCGGAAAATGTAGATCGAATCATCAAAAATATTGAAAAAGAAAAAGCGAAAATGGAACGGAAAGAGGGCTTTTTCGCACTTTTCAAAAAGCAATATTTCAAATTCACCTTCATGGCGATTTTGATAGCCTTCTTTAATCAATTATCTGGCATCAATGCCATCATCTATTTTGCCCCAAGGATTTTTGAGTCAGCAGGTATAAGTACTGAAAATGGCTTACTTTCCACTATGGGTATTGGCTTTATCAATGTGATAGCTACTATGATTGGCTTGTATTTAATCGATAAAATGGGAAGGAAGTTTTTGCTGTATTTGGGCTCGGCAGGATATTTAATATCTTTAAGCTTAATGGCAATAAGTTTTAGTGGCGATATAATCCCTTCTAACTTGCTACCTTTTTTCGTGTTTTTATTCATTGCAGCTCATGCAGTAGGAAGTGGATCTATAATTTGGGCCTTTATAGCAGAAATTTTCCCAAATAAGTTAAGAGCTCACGGTCAGTCAATCGGTAGTTTTACCCATTGGCTGTTTGCAGCCATTATTGCTAATGTCTTCCCCTATTTTGCCAGTACCTTTGGGTCATCTGCTATTTTTTGGTTTTTTGCTTCTATGATGGTAGTGCAATTATTATGGGTAATTTTCGTTATGCCAGAAACTAAAGGAAGGGAATTGGAAGATATAAAATAGGATTGAAGCTCAAAAAATGGTTTGACATTCATTACGAAAAATATTATTATTGAATGTGAAAAAATTAAAACATTTCAAGATTTTGTGTCTTACTCAAAAGCCAATACCTCAATTGGAAGTTAAAAAGTTTGAGTTGCAGAATCTCCAGCCCATCTAGTCAGGAAGTTATTCTTTAAAAATGAGTGTTCTATTCTATACACTCAACTCTAATTTTATAGACATTACAATCAAGAAAATGAAAAAATTTGTAATAGCCATTCATGGTGGTGCTGGCACTATCCTTAGAAAAAACATGACTTCTGAAAAGGAAGATGCCTATCATGAAGCACTTAGAGCAGCTCTGGAAGCTGGGCAAGATATCTTAAATAAAAAAGGAACTGCAATTGAAGCAGTAACTGTTGCTGTGAGTTTAATGGAAGATAGTCCCCTTTTCAATGCGGGTAAAGGCTCGGTATATTCTCATAATGGTCAAAATGAGATGGAAGCCTCTATCATGGAGGGTGAAAAATTGAGAGCAGGAGCAATTGCTGGTGTGAAAAATGTCAAAAACCCTATTCAGTTAGCTAAATCCATTCTCTTTGACGATGATTTTGTTTATCTGTTAGGGCATGGTGCAGAAGAATATGCTGATAATCAAAAACTGGAAAAAGTAGCCGATGAATATTTTCAAACTCAATTTCGGAAAGAGCAATGGTTAGCAGCAAAAGGTGAGGGGAAAGTTTTGCTTGATCATGATTCCGATAAAAAATTTGGCACTGTTGGAGCAGTTGCATTAGACATTGATGGTAATTTGTCAGCCGCAACTTCTACGGGTGGTTTAACCAATAAAAAATACGGGAGAATAGGAGATAGCTCCGTAATCGGAAGTGGGACTTACGCCAATAATAATACATGTGCCATTTCTTGCACAGGCTATGGGGAATTTTTTCTCAGAGCCGTAGTAGCATACGATGTTTCTTGTTTGATGGAATATAAAGGCCTTTCATTAAAAGAAGCTTGCGAACAAGTAGTCATGAAAAAACTGGTTGAAATGAAAGGAGAAGGAGGTTTAATTGCTTTAGATTCTACTGGTAATTTTGAATTTAGCTTCAACTCAGAAGGAATGTACAGAGGAGCTGTAGGTTCTGATTTGGCCTTGAAAACTTATATTTATAAATAATTGTACTAGCTGGGAAGATCGGACCAGCAATGGGAGTTTCGAGCCAGCAATGAAAGCTAGAATGAGCTTCCTAGCTCGTGCTCTTGCCTTGTCCTCATTTACTTTCCATTTCCTTAAACCTTTCCTATTGTCAGGCTGTTACATCATCATAATTACAATTTGACTTATGGCAAAAAAGCAAACAGCAAAACCAATCGATTCAAAAATAAAGGAAGCTTATATTGACTTTGTTTTGGAACACGGGAAAGAACCTGCATCTGTCTACAAATTCGCTAAGGATTTGAAAATGAAAGAAGTAGATTTTTATAATCATTTTAATTCTTTCAAAGCATTACAAAAGCATATTTGGGCTGATTTCTTGAAGGAAACCATTGAAAACCTGCACGCTGAGGAAACTTTTGTAGAGTATTCTTCAAGAGAGAAATTATTGGCTTTATATTTCACTCTGATTGAAGTATTGAAAACCAATCGTTCTTTTGCAATGATGGATTTGCAGAAAATGAGAAAAGGAGATTTGAAACCAGCTTTCTTAGATGCCTTCAAAAAGCATTTTCACAAATTTGTTGATGAAATTTTATTGCAGGGAAAAGAGACTGAAGAAATAATAGATAGGCCTGTAATTGGTGATCGCTACGCAGAAGGTTTGTGGATTCAAACTCTATTTATCCTTCAGTTTTGGGCAAATGATGACAGCAATGATTTTGAGAAAACAGATGCGGCTATTGAGAAAGCTGTAAATGTTTCTTACGATTTGATGGGTAAAAGTCCATTAGATTCAATGTTTGATTTTGCCAAATTTATATTCCAAAACCGATAATCATGAGCGAAAGAAAAGAACAATCCCGAATACCTATTTCTAAAATTCAGCGTGCCAGCAAATTTGTTTCTACTGGGGCCAAAGTAGGAGGGAACTATATAAAACATTATTCTAAGAAAGCTTTCAATCCTAAAATGGATCGTACGCAATTGGATTTGGATAATGCAGAAGATATTTACGGATCACTAAGTGAGCTAAAAGGAAGTGCTCTAAAAGTAGCACAAATGCTGAGCATGGACAGAAATTTATTGCCTCCTGCTTATCAAGAAAAATTCACGATGTCTCAATATAGTGCTCCGCCATTATCTTATCCTTTGGTGGTGAAGACCTTCCAGAAAACGTTAGGCAAAAGTCCTTATGCTATTTTTGATACTTTTACCAAAAATGCTGTTAATGCAGCATCAATGGGACAAGTCCATAAGGCTACGAAGGATGGTAAAACTTATGCAGTGAAAATTCAATATCCTGGCGTTGCAGATAGTATTAGTTCTGATTTGAGACTAGTACGACCATTTGCGACCCGCTTGTTTAATATGAGTAATGCGGAACTAGATCATTATATGAGTGAAGTAGAAGGGAAGCTTATGGAAGAAGCCGATTACGGGCTGGAATTATACCGTTCTAAAGAAATTACTGAAGCCATGGCTGGAAAAATAGATGGCTTATATTTTCCTAAATATTATAAAGATTTATCTGGAGATAGAGTCATCACAATGGATTGGTTAGATGGAGTTCACCTAAAAGAATTTTTAGCAACCAACCCTTCTCAGGAAATAAAAAATAAGATTGGACAGGCGCTGTGGGATTTTTATAATTTTCAATTTCATGAACTAAGACAAGTACATGCCGATCCGCATCCGGGTAACTTTATGTTTATGGATGATGGAACCATGGGGATTATTGACTTTGGCTGTATAAAGGAAATTCCGGATGATTTTTATGAGAATTACTTTAGTTTGTTAAAGCCCGGTTTCATGCAGGATAAGGATGAAATCGACAAACGCTTTAAAGCATTGGATTTCTTTCACGAAAAGGACTCGCCAGCGGAAAGAAAAATTTTCAGTACTGTATTTCTAGAGATGATTGGTATGCTAAGCAAGCCTTTCCAATATGATACTTTTAACTTTGGCAATAATGCTTTCTTTGAAGAGATCTATGCCATGGGAGAACGAGTTTCCAATATGAAGGAAGTGAGAAACAGCAATGGAGCCAGAGGATCAAGACACGGATTGTATGTTAATCGTACTTATTTTGGTCTATATAATATGTTGAACCAATTAGATGCTGAAGTGAAAATCACTAAGCCTGAATGGTTAAATGGAAGAACTGAGAAAGTAGCCTAATAGTTTATAATATTAAATGGATTTGAATAGATAAACGAGAGTTACCCTATTTTTTTGAAATTCTAAATTAATGAAACCCTATCCAAAATCCTTTGGATAGGGTTTTTAAGTTTACTACTCATATTTCTCGAACCAACCAGTGATGTAAGCCACGTGGCGTATCATATTACTTGGTCTGGCTGTTATTCCATGTCCGGCACCAGGGATCCTCACCATTTTACTTTCTACTTCTTGCAATTTCAGAGCTCCATAATATTGCTCTGTTTCACTCATAGGAGTTCTGTAATCATTTTCACCCGTTACCAATAAGGTTGGAGTTGTTACATTTCCTACCAAAGAAATTGGCGATCGCTCCAAATATTGCTGGGGATCTTCCCATGGTTTTTTTGTGAACCAATATTGCGGATAATAATTATAACCATCTGCAGTCAAACTAAAGCTATACCAATTAATTACTGGTTTGCTCACTACTGCAGCCTTGAAACGATCCGTTTTTCCTATGCTCCAAGCCGAGAGTACTCCACCGCCACTACCACCGGTGATGTATAATCTATCCTCATTGATGAAACCTTTTTCAACCATCATATCAACTCCTGACATCAAATCATCATAATCTTCGCTTGGATAATTATGATTAATGTAGCCTCCAAAATCCTCACCATAAGTAGTACTTCCTCTTGGGTTTGTATATAATACTACAAAACCTCTAGAAGCCATTAATTGTAATTCCGGACTAAAATGAGGGCCATAAGCTAAATGCGGTCCTCCATGAATTTCTAAAATCAATGGATAATTTTCATTTTCGTCAAAATTTGGAGGATAAACGATCCAGCCTTGAACATTTTTATCATCAAATGAAGATTTGAAATTAACCTCTTCTACTTTTCCGATATTCTTATTCTGAAGGAAGGTACCGTTTAAATTAGTAATGGTCATATTCGCCATTTTTGTCGGGTAATGACCAAGTGATAATTCTCCAGGCCTTTGAGTATTAGCTTTTGTATATGTATATCTTCCATTTTCAGCAATACTATAACTTCCACCAGCATATGGTCTACCGAATGAACCATTTCCAATATCTTGGGTAATAGTCACCGCTTTTCCATTTAATTTCAAATTCGCTAATACGCCAATTCCATGATCATCATAATAAGCAAATAAGCTTTTGCTGTCTTTCGCCCAGGTGAAATTTTTAAAATCACGATCTAAACCATGATCCAGTTCTTTTACGTTTCCGCCATTTATATCCATTACAAAAACATGATCCAATTGATATCCTACAAAGCGGTCTTCAAAACTTAGATAAACAATTGACTTTCCATCAGGAGAAACAAGCGGACTTTTATGAGGTCCTTTTCCTTTTGTTAACTGAGTTAAATCTTGCGTATTAATATTCAATTTAAAAATATGGGTGTTGTTTGGTTCCAAATCGGCATTTTCTGAGCGATTGGCAGAGAATACTAAATTTTTACTATCAGCAGTCCAGGATGGAGCAGCATGATCATAGTCGCCAGATGTGATCTGACGAGGAGCACCTCCTTCAGAAGAGACGATAAAAATGTGATTGTAGGAAGGCTCTAAAAAAGAAAAATTACCATCTGCTTTATATGAAACTTCTTCTATTACTTTTCCCGGAGATGCCCAATCAGCACCTTTTGGTGGCGAAGGAAATTTCCCAAAGCTTTCCTGTTCTTTTGGGATGCGCATATTGAAAGCAATATAACTCCCATCCGGTGACCAGATAATATTGCCAGGACCTTTGGTTAAGTTAGTGATAGAGGCTGTTTGGCCTGTCTCCATCCATCTAACAAAAATTTGTGCACTTCCTTCTTCTGCAGAAACATATGCTAATTTCTTGCCATCTGGTGACCAAGTCGGTTGACTGTAACCTGATTTTCCCGAAGTAATTGGAACATGGTTTTCCCCAGAAAAATCGATCATCCATAAGTTAGTGTATTTTCGGTCAGTCATTACATCAAACTGATTTCTAGCATAGATGATTTTATTTCCGTCCGGTGAAATTTGCGGGTCACCTACATATTGTAAATCAAAAACATCCATATATTCCAATGCTGTTTTTTCTTGAGCTTGCAATCCTGTCACTATAAAAAATAGGACTAGAAAGAGACTTATATATTTTTTCATAATTTTTAATTTGATTATAACTCAATTTATGAATTTATAAGGAATGATAAGCGGAATTTATATTAGTGGTGTGATTTCATGAAAAAAAATCAATTTTGAGATTATACTTTAGTTGTCATTCTCCATTCTGAAATTTATTCTGATAAATTCTTTATTATTTTAACCTGTTAGCAAAGGCAGTGATTTGAAATTATTATTAAAAATTTCTTAAATTACTGTTGTAAAGAAAGAAATATGCCAGAGAGAAAATACAAAAGCTTTAATGAGTTTTACCCTTACTACCTAAGTGAACACCAAGATCCCACTTGTAGAAAGCTACATTTTACAGGCACAGGCTTATTGTTTGCTATTTTAGCTTGGGCTCTAATTACCCAGACGTATTGGGGACTTGCATTAATTCCAGTAGTGGGATATGGATTTGCTTGGGTAGGGCATTTCTTTTACGAAAAAAATAAACCTGCAACTTTCACCTACCCACTTTGGAGTTTAGCATCGGATTTTAAGATGTTCTTCCAGATTTTGATTGGGAAACAGCCTATTAATCCTCAGCAATAATCTTAGGATATAATTTGAAAATCACAAAACCACATAGGATACTGAATACTAGAAGTGCACTTGCTTTTAAAATTTCGCCATAGATAAATAGACCCGTGCTAAATAGAAATCCATAAACTCCCATGCTTCCAGCTATCATGCAAATGATTCCAGTTGGTACTTTCCATTTCTGACTTTTAGGCTGAATTAAGCCTTTGGCAGATAATCTGGCAATGATTTTTTTCCATCCCGGCCCTCCCGGATTCACCTTATTTAAGAAGTTTGCTAATTGTTCGTCAGTAGTTTTTTCAGTTGTAAAACTAGCCACTACCCAACTTACTGTTGTAATGCTTACCCCAATAATTAATTTCTGCCATGATAATAGCTTCTCAAATCCAAAGGGCTGATCTGCAAAGGCAAAATATAATGCAAGTAGAAAACTCACAACCATAGCTACAATCTCACTAATGGCATTTATTCTCCACCAGAACCAGCGAAGGATATAGATTAAACCTGTACCGGCACCTATTTGTAATAGAATTTCAAAGGTTTGTAAGGCATTTTCTAAAACCAAAGCCATCAGCATACTGAAAATCATCAAAACCACTGTTAAAAGACGACCAAGTAAAACTTGCTTACTTTCTGAAGCTTTAGGATTGATAAATCTTTTATAAACATCATTTACTAAATAGGAAGAACCCCAATTCAAGTGAGTAGAAATTGTGCTCATATAGGCTGCTACTAATGAAGTGACCACCAATCCTAATAATCCTGCAGGTATAAAAGTTAGCATTGCCGGATAACCCATATCATGAGTGGCTACTCCAGAGTTTACTGCAGGAAAGGCTTTTGCAAAACTATCCAGATCCGGGAAGACGATTATAGAACATAAGGCTACGATGATCCAGGGCCATGGGCGGATAGCATAATGGGCAACATTGAAAAATAGTACCGCTTTTATGGAATGATCAGCATTTTTGGCAGCAAACATTCGCTGAGCGATATAACCTCCACCTCCTGGTTCAGCTCCGGGATACCAGGTACTCCACCATTGTACTAATAGTGGAATAATTAAAAGCATGACCCACATTTCAGGATTAGAGAAAGAAGGGAAAAAGGAAAGTTTATCCACTACATTTTCATGGACCAATAGATTATCTAAACCGCCTACTTTTGGATGGTTTAATGCAACATAAGCGGCTATTAAAGCACCTCCTAGCGATAAAAAGAATTGCAGAAAATCCGTAAATAAAACACCTCTTAATCCGCCCAAACTACTGTAAACTACAGTTATGATTCCTGCTATTACAACTGTTTGTACAGGGCTTAAGCCTAATAATACACCTCCAATTTTAATGGCTGCTAAACTTACTGAGGCCATTATCATTACATTGAAAAGAAGGCCTAAATAAATGGCTCTAAATCCTCTTAAGAAGCGAGCAGCTTTACCAGAGTATCTTAATTCGTAGAATTCCACATCGGTTAATACACCCGATTTTTTCCATAGCCCAGCATAAACGAAAACCGTTAACATACCGGTAAGTAGGAAAGCCCACCAGGCCCAGTTTCCTGAAACTCCATTTTGACGAACTATATCGGTTACTAAGTTGGGCGTATCGGTAGAAAAAGTGGTAGCCACCATGGAAACACCCAAAAGCCACCAAGGCATTTTACCCCCGGCAGCAAAAAACTCGGAAGCACTTTTGTTTTTTCTTGAAGTCCAAAATCCTATTCCTAATGAAATAAGTAAAAATCCAATCAGGATTACCCAGTCAATGGTATTTAAAATCATAATGGAGCGCTAAAATTTTGCTTGAAGATAGAAAAGAATTTTAATTCCACCTGAAATGCAAAGAAGAGAACTTTAAAGAATAAAAATATCTGATCTCCACAAAAGAGGTAAAAGAACACATTAGAAAATAATCAAGATTATTTTTGAGAAAGATCAAGCTTCTAGTTTGTGCTATAAATGTAATTTTTAATTACTATCCTAGAACTTTCAATCTAAGTCAAGAATAGCACTTTTTGAATAAGATTATAGGGTCAGTCCAACAATGAAAATTTTAGAATAACCCTTTTAAGTAATATTGGTAGGAGCTGGGAAGTTTACAATAGCTGGAACTATTTAATAGCTTTTAACTTCCCCCTCTGTGTCCTTTGTGAAATTCTTAGAGAAACTCCGTGGTTAATTTTTCACAGCCTTTGGCTGTTCTTTTGTTTTCTTTTGTGGTTCAATTTTATTTCTCCTCAGTTTCTATTTTAATTTTACTTTCTAGCGTTTTATGAACCGGGCATTTATTGGCTATTTCTATTAGACGTTTTCTTTGTTTTTCGTCCAAATCTCCTTTTATTTCAATGCTTCTATCAAAGAAAGTGATTTTGCTGTTTTCAGATTCACAATCTTCACTGTCCTTATCATAACGCTGGTCTTGATCAACATGAACCAATATTTCATCCACATCCCATTTTTTTCTATTAGCATACATACGCAAGGTAATAGCCGTGCATGAAGCTAATGCTGCAGTAAGCAATCCATAAGGTGAGGTGCCGAAATTATTCCCACCGACTTCTTCTGGTTCATCAGCTACTAAATGATGTCCCTCAGCCACTATCTGAGTAGTATATTTTTGATCTTTATTTCCGATAAATGCTACTGTTTGTGATTTTGTAGATATTTTATTTTGCTTTGGTTTTTCAACATATCGATTTGCCCAAGTGGCAATAACTTCCCCTGCATATAAAGAGTCTTTTTTATTACCTAATAAGTGGTCAGCTCCATCCAGAGAAATAAAGCTTTTTGGGTGATGCGCTTTTTCATAAATAGCAGCTGCATTCGATATTTCAACAGTTTGATCTTGTGGGGAATGCAGTATCAATATGGATTTCCTTAAGTCCTTTATTTTTTTGAGATTGTCTTTGCTTTGAAGGTCATCCAGGAACTGTTTTTTTATTTTAAAAGGCCGACCTCCAATATTTACTTCTGCTTCACCATTTTTTTTAATCTTTTCTTTTCCATCTTCAATAAGGTGTAGTACATGATCGGGTTGAGATGGCGCTCCTATTGTAGCCACAGCAGAAATGGAATCTATTTTACTTGCTGCCATTAAAACGGCTGCTCCCCCTAGTGAATGTCCCACAAGCATAGTTGCAGCTTTATGATTTTTTTCTAAATATTCAGATGCCTTAATTAAATCTTCAATATTGGAAGAGAAATTTGTGTCAGAAAAATCGCCTTCACTTTGACCTAATCCTGTGAAGTCAAAACTCAGTACTGCAAAACCTTTTTTGGTCATGCCTAGAATAATATTTTGAACAGCGATTAAGTTTTTATTGCATGTGAAGCAGTGTGCAAAAATGACGTAATTGTGAGGTAAGTCATCAGCCGGGAAATGAATTTCAGCGGAGAGTTGATCACCAAGAGATCCTTCAAAATTTATTTTCTCTTTTTTCATAAATTCTATTTGTAGAAATTGGATTTATTCTCAATTTAGGAAAATCAATCTGAATTGGTACAAGAAAAAATCTAAATGACAGATGGCGAACATCAAAATTTTACTTAAAAATGTATAGAATAATTACATTAGCCGATAAAAAAATGTGATTTTTCAAAAGTATTATTAACTTTAGATGCGTTTAATAAATGGATCGTATGCTATTTGTCAGAATTTAATGATATTTACCCTTTATTAAATACCATAGAAAGATACTAAAACTAAAAAGTTTAAAACTCAAACCATGTTAAAAGAACAGCTAAAAATTTTAATTAAATTAGCCACAATTGATAACGAGCTGGCAGATAAAGAAGCGAACTTAATAGAGAAAATTGGCAAGGCTAATGGAATTTCAGAAGATGAAATATATCTGATGATGAAAAATCCGGAACCGATTAAAAACTTAGATACTTTATCAGAAGATCAAAGATTTGAATATTTATATAATATCATTCAATTAATGAAAATCGATGGTAAAGTATATAAAAGTGAAATTGTCTTCTGTCAGGATGTAGCGCAAAAACTAGGATATAAAAAGAAATCTGTTGCAGAACTTTCAAAAAGTATCTACAGTGATCCAAGCATTACAAGTGACAGAGAAGAATTAAAAACCAGACTAAGAAAATATTCTACACGATAAAAAAGCCCCTTTTATGGGGCTTTTATTCTCTATGAAAAAATATTTCTTTAAAATTCTAGCAAGAATTAACAAAATTATATTGCCGAGTTTAGCCAAAAAGGATTTGACAAAACTTAAGAAATGGGAAAAAGCTATTGTAGCGTATAGGTATATTATTACTAAAAACTCATTGTAAGACTGAACTTATAAATTTTCCTCAAAATATTCCTTTCCTTTTTGGATGTATTTTTGATCTACTAAAAAATAATTTTCCCTTTCTTCCCTTCTAATCAAATCTTTAAAAATTCTCCTGGATTTTCTATCTTTTTCTAAAACATGTAAAGCTTTTGCATACAAATATGCATTGGCGGGATGTTGAGGTGCAATTTTATAAGCTTTTTGTAAAAGACGAAGAGCTTCATCGTTCGATGGCCAGGAAATTATTAATGGGATATTTGGAGCCTCCAGGTGTAAACCTCCCAATAACCTTAGTGCACCTGCCTGATTATAGTTTTCATCCAATTCAATTGCCTTTTCAGCCAAATTTTTAATTTCATCCAGCACGCCTTCTTGAGCTGCTTTTGTTATATCAATTAAATCTGCCCAACGAGCATAATTTGCAGCATGCCAATAGGCAATAGCCCCATTTTTAGGATATTCATTCATTTTATTTTTAGCTAGTTCAATAGCTTTATTATAAAGTTCTTTTTTTCCTTCTTTAGAGACATTCGTCCAGGAGGCTTTATACTCATAGCTTTTTAAAAGTCCTATAGTTTTTTCCGGCTCTTGATTACTTTGTTTAAAAAGTTCAATGGCTTTGTCAATATTCTCAGTATTAGCTTTACCGTCCTGAACTACTTCAGTTCTTTTTTCAAAAAAATGCTTGGCTTGATTCAAGGTAGTTTGAGATATAAGGTTGGTTGAAAATAATAATGTTAGAATAGAAAGTACGATTTTTTTGAAATGCATGAAATACCTATTTTCCTTAAGATGATTTTATTAAGTATATTTTGCTCGAATAACGAACGATATTCATTATTGTTGAGTGGTGGGATTATGTTATACTTTCTTTAAAAAATAAGTATATTCGAATTTCGAACAATTATAAACACATGAAAGCCAAATCAGCCCAAAATTCAAGAACAACCATTACTGAATTAATGATTCCCTCCTACGCTAATTTTGGAGGCAAAATTCATGGTGGTATTCTTCTTTCTTTGATGGACAAAGTTGCATATGCTACTGCTACTAAACACAGTGGAGCTTATTGTGTGACCGTTTCAGTTGATAATGTAGATTTTCTTCAGCCCGTGGAGGTGGGAGAATTGGTTTCAATGATGGCATCAGTAAATTATGTAGGGAATTCCAGTATGATTATTGGCATAAAAGTGATAGCTGAAAATGTTAAATCAGGTTTGGTAAAGCACACCAACACTAGTTATTTCACTATGGTAGCCAAAAATGAAGATGGAAGTTTGATGACGGTTCCTTCTTTGATTTTAAACTCAAAAGATGATGTTAGGAGATTTGCAGAAGCTGTCAAAAGAAAACAATTAAGAAAGGGATATCAGGAACAAATGGAAGCTGAAAAATCAGCATTTACTTTTGAGAAACAGAAAGAATTAATATCAGGTCAGCGTTGTGAAGTTCATATATAGAAAAAAAAGTAAGCTTTTCCCCTATTAAAAAGCTTACTTTTTTAAAATAGGGGTTTATGATTGCTTAGATTTCAACCATTCTTTTGCATCATCTAAATTTTTAAAAGTAGCCATTTCCAAATGCCCACCTATATTCATGTTTAATTCTTTTGCAGACATTTCTGAAAATGTATTTTGAGATACTACATGAGCATAGTATTTTAAACCCGACTCTATAACTTTTGGTATCAGTACTGATTCAATCCAATCCATTGCTTGGGTCCAGGGGCCAGTAGATTTACTATCATCATTTAATAAATATGGGCATTTTGCTTTTTTTACCAAATCAGCAAATTCTAGTCCCCAACTTTTAATGGCATCAACATTAGCATAACCTTCCCAATCGCAAAAAATCCAATTGTTTTCTTTTTGATACTCTGTCTTACAAATCACTCTTCCAAGGTTGTTTTTGGTTTCAAATCTCATTTAATTAATTTTAAAAGTTTAACATGTTTTAATTTAATATATAGATCAAATAAACTAAAATTTTAATAATCTTAAAGTTTATATTTGATATGTTTACTACATGGGCGGCAATATTATTGAAACCGTTCGGATAAAAGAAAAAAAAAGGATGAAAAAATTAATATTATTAATTTCGGTAGTTATTGTTGGGTTAATTTTTTATTCCCTCTTTTCATCAGAAAACGTTAATTCTTTAGAAGGTGATTTTAAAGAATTGGCCTTTGAGAGAAATGAAAATAATACCGGCACTGTGCTTAGAGTTTATGCTTTTTCCGTTGAAGATACATTATGGTCGGAAATAAAAAAGCATGCGGATTTAGTACCACATACCAAATTTGGAACAACCGAAGTTTATTACTTTTTACATGATGAAATTTCAGAAGACAAGTTAGAATTAAGTTTAAATGGATTAAATGTAGCATCTCGTCCATTTTGTATTGCTCATGCAGTTAAAAATAGTCAGGGGATTTTGAAAATTGAAAAGTATCCATTTTAAATATCGCCTTCAGGTAATTGTCTGAACATAAGTGTTAAATTTTATTATCCCTTCATTAAAACCTTCCAGGCTTCCATTAATTTATTCTCTTCCAATAATTGATGAGCTAACAGATGCAGTTCATTGGAATCTTTTTTATTTTTTTGATAACGGTCTGGGATCGAAATTCCATTCAACTCTTCTTCATCAGGTATTTTTTCAATATTCCCTAATTTTCCTAAATCGTTTCCAGTTAAAATAGTGCTGTTTCTAATTTCTTCAGGTAAGGCATCAACTCCAATACCAAGTTTTTGCAGCGGCTTTTCCACTTCAAATAATGCATTCTTAGAACGGCTGTACCAATTGCCTCCCAATCTGCCAATGGGATCCAATTTGAAAGGATCAATTTTCCCATTTTCATCTAAAATTCCTTTATTCAAGTGGATATGGATCACTTCACAAATCACAAGGTTGCCTGCACCTCCATCTTCTCCAGTTTCAATTATTTGATTTACTTTACATTCAAATGCCACAGGGGATTCCGCCACTCTTGGTGGCTTTACTTTGGTTGATTTTGCTTCGGTAAATCCTGCTTTTACAAATTCGTTTATGCCCTTATCATATTCCGTGGAAGCCAATGACATTTGCTCTACCATTGGATAATTAGCAATGTTAATTACTACTTCTGCAACCTCTTTCACATTTTCATAAGAATGCTTGGTGGTGTTATCCCTTCCTCTTCGGGCAGGTGAAAAAATCAAAATAGGTGGATTAGCTCCAAAAACATTGAAAAAACTGAAAGGGCTTAAATTCACCTTTCCCTCTTTGTCTATTGTGCTGGCAAAAGCAATAGGTCTGGGTGCTATTGCCCCCAATAATAAGCCATGCAATTCTGGGGTTTTTATAGATTTCGGGTCAACTTCTTTATAACTCATGCCCGAATTTTGCTAAAGTTTTCTGAATATTCAAGAGATTTATGATTAGTCGATCGCTCAAATTAATAAAACTAAGTTTAATTAAGCCTTATACCGTAATCCTACTCCCCAATGCTAAAAATAAATATATATTTCCATCATAAAAGATTAAAAAGAAAACAAAGCGTAGCCAAAGGCTACTGATACTTTAACCACAAAGTTGCACAGAGGCTTTTACTAAGATTCTCAAAGATGGGGGTCATATAATTGGGTATACTTATCTGCATCATTACAAGGAAAATATATTGGCGCTTTGGAAATGGGAAATGGAATTTGGAGAGTATTTTATAGAAATGTATTTTTAGGATACTTTAATGAAAATGAATTAAGAACTAAAGAA
>NZ_JAGXGF010000054.1 GCF_024636815.1 Marivirga sp. | reverse complement strand
TATTAAGCCACTGACTTTAATCCTTCCTGCTGGTGCGAGCTTCCCAGCTCGTACCATTTTACTGCAGGAAAAATTGAATTTACATCACTGAAAATGCTGATGGTAAATTTCATACGATTCTTCCAATTGTTTGATAATAGCTTTTGCATCTTTTTCCGATTCAGCATTCTGCAGTGACTTTACCAACTGAAGATGTGGACGAAGCCATTTATGAAGTTCATCATGGCTCTTTCCTTTCATGGTGCAACTTGAAATCAATTGATCGTTTTGTGCTTTTAATTGATCAGCAAGTTCTAAATGGCTTGTATTATTCGAAGCATTATAGGATTGAAGAATAACTTCTGATTGACTTAAAAATGGTTGCATTTCTTCATTCACCACCCATTTTTCTCCCTGATTCAATTCTATTTCAATATTTTTATTTTCATGCTCAGAGTGCGCTTCTTCATTTCCTTGCTTTTTTCCATTGCAATTCATTAAAACCGCACTTATAAGTATAATAATTGAAATTGATTTAATATAATTCATCGTTTTTAATTTAAGGTAAAATAAAACTTACAATATTTGAACTCCCCCAAAAACACCCACTATTAAAGCAGTTACTACGGCCAGAAGGATCACACTGAATTTCCAAATTCCATGGGCTTTGCGCAATTCCATATATTCCATTATTACTAAAATAAATTTAAATACAGCAAGAGTCATTACTATTCCTGCAGGAATCCACAGCTGATCCATTTCCATACCTGAAACATAAGCACTTGTAACGGTCAAAATTATCAATACTAGGTAAACTAAAATCAATCTTTTCATTTTATTAAAATTTTAAAGTTTCAATCATTAAAATATCAAGTAAAGAGCAGGGAAAAGCAACAGCCAAATTAAATCACACATATGCCAAAATGCTCCCCCTGCTTCAATATCTACTATTTTGACTGGGTTTTTCTTATTTGTAATTTTCAGTAGGATTAGGGTTAGAATTACTAAGCCCACTATTACATGAATAAAATGGAAGCCGGTTAACAGCCAGTAAAAGGTGAAAAACATGTTTTCATCAAGCCCTAAGCCGACATTTAATTTTTCCTCGTATTCAAACCACTTAATGACTAAAAATGCAGAGCCGATTAAAATAGTAGCAAGCATGGAATAAATACCGTTTCTGACATTTTCCTTTTTAAAGTAATGAACTGCAGCGGCCATGAAAAAACCACTTGTTAACAATACAATAGTGTTAATACTCCCAAGCGTTTTATTTAAAACCGCAGTTGATTGAGCGAATAGCTCCGGCTCCTGAAATCTGTAATAAATCAAACCTGCTAAAGCCAGTCCAAAAGTAAACACTTCTAGTAAGATCAAAATCCATAGCAAGATTCCCCCTGGAGGTGACGATATGGCTTTATAATTGATTTCATTTTGCTGAATTCTTGATGTTATTCCCATTCCAGTAGTCTATTTTCTCCTTCAATGTCTTTTATTTCTGTGATGTCTTGTGACATTTCCACCACTCCTTTATAGTTTTTCTGATGGTCGCGAACCGCGAAATACCGGATGTATATTAAGCGTCCTTTGAAATTGATCCAGAAAGAAGCTTCACTCTTAGTCCCTGCCTTGAAAGCTTCCAAAATTTTTAAAACTTTGCCTACACTTTTCGGTGGGTGACAGAATTTGACTTCTCTACCGATAATTCCAGCACTTCTAGGGAATACCCGCTCCTCACCTCTGTTATAGAAAATAACTTTATCATTTTCATCCACATAAGTGATGTCAACAGGAATGGTTCTGAACAGCAAATTGACTTGTTCCACTGTCATGTAACCCTCATCATAATGATTGCTTTCTTCGTCCAAAAATGAGAGGTCTTTTGTACTTTCATCTTGGGAAGGATGCACATATGCTGGTGCTTCCTTTGGGGCAGGTTCACAGCCGGGCATCCAGCCTATTTCTACTTCTCCTTTTTCCATCTCTTTCCAATCCTGCTCTTCTAATATTTCAAGAGCATTGGGAAATAAAACGCTTTGTTCTACAGCCATCAAATTATTGATACCATCTAACAGATAGTGAATATTTTGATCTATTTTTTCGAATTCTCTTTCCTCAAAGGCTTTTCTCAGCAATCTAATCTGATCTCTTAAATTGTCATGAAAAGACCACATATTCTGAGAAGGCCCGTCCCATCCTCGTTTTTCCAGATAGGGGAAAAGTTGATTTTCCTTACGCTCAAACCTCTTATCAATAGTGCTCAATTTGTTGAAGAGATTGAAAAACACTTGTGGCTCTTCTGAAGCCTTTACAGTACGCAGTTCCCAGATGGTATTCTGTAGAAGCTCAATCTCTTTTATATAATGATTAAGCGGATGCCATTCGGGCAATTTTGCTATTTCTTCAGGTATTTGCATGTCTATTGATTTTTAATTTTTGTATATAATTTTACCAATGAGTGGATTAGATCGTCTGGTCGTGAAAGAATCTGATAGTGGTTTTGCCCGAACATCTGTGGTAAATAATATTTTGCTTGTGATTCAATGGCTATTGCATAGGAATTGATATTCATTTGATTGAATTCTTTCAAGGCTTGCTTCACATCCTGCACACCATATTTACCCTCATATCTATCATAATCATTGGGCTTGCCATCACTCAGCAAAATCACCCATTTATTCTGGCTTTCCCTATTTTGCAGTCTGTTGCCGGCATGTCTTAGTGCAGTACCAATTCTGGTATACCCACTTGGCGCAATTGCCCCCACTTTGTAGCGGGCGCTTGACCATTTTTCATCAAAATCTTTGATGGTAAGATAGCTAGAGTGATTTCTGGTTTTGGAATAGAAACCGTCAATACAGAAATCAATGCCAAATTCATTCAAGATTTCGCCAAAAAGAATAGAGACCTCTTTTTCTACATCCAATACTTTTCGATTATTGACATAACTGTCACTGGAAAGACTTAAATCCAATAATAGCGTAAGTGAAAGGTCTTTTTCCTTTTTCCGATTATCAACATAGATGTTCTCATCAGGTGATTTTTTGGCTTGAATATCAGTGTAGAAATCTACCAAAGCATCGAGGTCGAAATTACCTCCGGAAGTAAGCCTTTTTTGTTGCTGAGCTTTATTGTTTATGGAAGCCACCATCTTTCTTAAAGAATTCAAGACACTTTTATTCTTCTGGATGGTGTTTTGATAGTAATGAGTATCCGTTTCCTTCAAAAAATCAGGAAATAGTTTACAAAAATCCCTCTTGTAGCAATTGGATTTATAATTCCATTCATCATAAAGAATATAAAATGCATCGCTCTCTTTTTCTGCACTTTCTGCAATAGTGGTTTGCTCTACGAAATCTGCTTGATAAACTGAATGTACTGCTTCATCAACTCGTACTGTTTGACGCATTTTAAGTTCCTCCAATGCATCCTGATGTTTTTCAAGTTCATCCGAGCCATCAAAATCACGCCATAGCCCATCATGTTCTTCGGCAGTTTCTACTTTTTCAAAATTATGCAACAACACATAATCTTCTTGTTGCTTTTTGTCGATGGTCAGGCTTTTGATTTCTTCTACTGCCTTGGTTTTAATTATGGTATCCGCCTTGTTTTGAGCTTTATGGAATTTATTATCAAAATTTTCTAACTTCTCCGGCTCTTGCTCAGCTTTTTGCGGCTTCATCCACTTTCCATAAAGCATGCTAAAGTCCGCCTGATGATTAGCTTCTGCCTTATCATTAAAATATTGATGAAATCTAGTGTGTAATTCTTCTGTAACTGGAAATTCTGCAAAAAGCTCGGGCAAAATCTCTTTAGCACTTTCCGTGGCCATTTGCCTTGAAAGGGTAAGGTCATCTTCTGCATGCTCCCAGTTTATATGCTTTTCTTTTTGAACACATAAATAAGTCAAGCGGAAGAAATAGAAAGAGAGATTTTCTTCTTTAGTCGGGAATTCCGAAAAATTGATAGGCAGAAAGAAATTATTGCCTTTATAGCCTCCCTCGGCTTCAGCAGGGTAAATCTCTATAGCACTGCCGCTGATAGCTCTTGCTAATAAAGTCAGCCTGGGTTTAATTTCCTCTAGGCTTACTTTTTGCGGAAGCTGCTCATTTTGCTTTGCTTTCTTGTTTTTAAAGTATTTGGCTACCTTTCCAAATATCCATTCATCCGGCTCAAATCCCATGTCTTAATATTTTAGAATTATCTCTTCTGAATTAATCCGACAGTTGATGCGTGAAACTCCGTGCCCGATTAAATCATTAAATCACATAGATCTTTTAAGGAAGTGGTGGTGTGTTCATCATCAGATAGCGGTTCCACTACCGCAACATGCATACTTTGCCTTTTGGCCAATCCACTTTTAATCAAAATTGAGGCATCCACCAATAGTCGGGTCGAAACCGTCTCAGCCAATCCTAATTCTGTCAGATTTCTGATTTTGTTGCCTATGTTCACTATTTTCTTGGCATTGCTATGGTCTATGCCACTTTCATTTTCCAGGATAAGCATTTCAATATCAGCTTTAGGATAATCAAAAGAAAGAGCAATAAATCGTTGTCTGGTGGATGGCTTTAATTCTTTATAGCCTTTTTGGTAACCGGGATTATAAGAAGCAACCAGCATAAAATTGGGGTCTGCTTTAATTGTTTCTCCAAGTTTATCAATGAAAAGTTCACGCCTGTGGTCGGTCAAAGAGTGAATCGCTACTATCACATCAGGTCTGGCTTCAGCTACTTCATCCAAATACAGGATGGCCCCTTCTTTCACCGCTTTCGAAAGTGGACCATCAATCCAAACAGTCTCAGCGCCTTTAATGATATACCTTCCAATTAAATCCGTTGCGGATGTTTCTTCATGACAGCATACTGTAATTAACTTTTGATTAAGTTGTTCTGCCATGTATTCCACAAATCGTGATTTACCACTTCCTGTCGGGCCTTTAAGCAAGAGCGGGATTTTGTTTTTAAAGCTGTGTTCAAAAACTTCCTTTTCATTATGTATTTCCTGATAAAAAACTGAATTTTCCATCTTTTGATATTTAAATTGTTGAAGCAAAAATTAGTTATGTATTCAATAAGGATAAAGAAAGGGCGGAGCCGATTTATGGATTTTACTACATAAAATCGACAAGCAAACTCCGCACCTATTAACCATCACTAACCATAGTCTATGAAACTAATTCTGCTTGATTTTTTGACTTACTTGTATTATCAGATTCGTCATCAAATGGATTTTCACTTTCCAGTGCTTCATCCGTTGGTCTTCCATATTTGATAAATTCATATATATAAATGCCAATGCCTACGGTGAAAAGTGTTGCACAAAGTAGCATTACCACAAAGTGAATTTTCACTTCTTCCTGCACGATCATAAATTCCATTTTCAATTTTCTTTCCAGATAAACTTGAACTACCCCGGCTACTCCCATGGCGGTCACCATTCCTAACATACCAATATTTGAGAGCCAGAATGCTAAATGTCCGTTCGTTTTGTCATATCTCTTCCGGCCTGTCATGTTGGGCATACTGTAAC
>NZ_JAGXGF010000053.1 GCF_024636815.1 Marivirga sp. | reverse complement strand
GGCTATGCCAGTTTAGAACTAGAAACACCTATGCCAAGTGATGGTATTTTTGATATTGGTTCTGTGACCAAACAATTTACAGCTGCTGCCATCTTAAAATTAGTAGAAGCTAAAAAGCTTTCATTGGATGGTGATTTTACGAAGTATTTACCTTTTGACACTAAAGGAAGAAAAGTTACCATTGCTAATTTACTAAACCACACTTCGGGAATTCCAAGCTATACAGAAATTCCCGAGTTTTGGGATATGTCCAAAATGGATTATCCCAAAGATTCATTGGTGCGATTGGTAGAGCGAAACAATTTCATGTTTGAACCAAATGAAGCATTAATTTATAATAACACTGCTTACTTTTTCCTTGGCTTAATTATAGAAAAAGTAACAGAACAAACGTATGAGGAATTTCTAAAGCAAGAGATTTTTGTGCCTTTAGGTATGTCTCATACAAGCTATTCTTCCATTACAGAGATTGTTAAAAATAAAGTAATTGGTTATAGGTATTCTCCAGACGGGCTTAAGCAAAAAGGCTACCAAAAACACGTTTGGCCTTATTCCGCAGGCTCGCTATCAAGTAGCACTGAAGATTTACTCATTTGGATGCGTTCTTTACACAACGGAAAAGTACTATCTCCCTCAATGTATCAATCAATGATTAGTCCAGACAAATTAAACGATGGCTCAACGGTTAGCTATGCCAAAGCATTAGTTAATTTCTCTAATTATGGGCACAAAGAAATTTCTCATGGGGGTGCTATCAATGGATTTTCATCTTTTGTTCAGTATTTACCTGACGAAGATTTATACATCATTTGTTTAATAAACACAATTGGATCAGAAAAATCAGGGCAATTTTTTGCCTATGATCTAACTTGGAAATTGCTAGATAAAAAAATGCCGGAAAATGTGGCTTTAGATATTGATCCGAAATCTTTAGAAGGTTTGTACATAGGTCCAACGAGAGGTAATTATAAAGATTCTATAAAAGTTAAATCTGTTGCGGGAGGTATCACAACTCAAAAATTAAACAGCAATAAAATAGATACGCTGAAAACATACATTGGCAACAATACTTGGGCTAATGGTAATAATAGGATAATAATTAAAAATAATGAGTATCGCGACATTCAGCCTTCTGCTTATTATATTCTTAAAAAGGAGATGGAATAAATGATAAAACTCTTCCGAAAAATCCGCCAAAAATTGATCGAACAACAAAAAGTTCGCAGTTACTTCTTTTACGCCATTGGCGAAATCTTTCTGGTAGTCATTGGAATTTTGATTGCAATAAGTATCAATAATTGGAATCAGAATAAAACCTACAAAAATGAGCTAAATCAAATTGTAAAGGAAGTAAGCAATGATCTCAATCAAGACATTGAATTTCTAAATCTGATGATTGAAATTTCAGAAGAAACGATATATAGTATTGATAATTTACTTAACAATGACAACAAAATGTCTGAAGACTCATTATTGATCAATATTGTAGGACTTCATCGTTTCACATATTTTGTTCCTACAAATTTTGGATATAATAAATTGAATAAACACCCAAGAACAGAATTATTACCTGATAGTTTGACCAATAATCTGACTACTTACTATACTGGTTATTCAATCGAAAGAAATGAAATAATTTCTGAGACAGGCACATTATACAACTTTAATTATTATCGCAATTATCTTGTTAAATTCGGATTTCCGCTAGAAATGAACGGATTAGGATTAGTAAGACCCAAAGATTTATCTCAATTAAACTTTATTATTAACGATACAGAGTTTATCGGAATCTTAAGAAATTCAAAAGCTGTTTGGACTTCGGAATTAGGCATGTTGATAGATGCTCGAGAATTCGCTAAAAACAACCTCGAAACAATAAATAGTTATCTTGTAAGTATAAATTGAAAAGTCCATGAAAAAATAAAAAACACACAAGATTTTGTATAATAACTTTTATAAAATGTAGAAACCAATCAATATGAACAAAATCATACTCACATCAATTAGCTTACTTTTTTCTCTCAATTCAACTTTCGGACAATCCACAGATGACAAATATGCCAAAGATGTAAAATCCATCGATGCCATTATCAATGCATATTATGATGTAGTCTCAGGTTCGAGTCAGGAACCTTGGCAATTTGATCGAGATAAATATATTCATTCAAAAAATGCTGTAATCACAAGAATTGATGAAAACGGGCAAGCCGAATCCCATGCGCTGGAAGCTGAATACATTCCGCTTGCACTAGCTCCAAAAGAGAATTTTTATGAAAAAGAACTTAAAAGAAAAGTGAGTCATTTTGGGAATATGGCTCAGGTGTGGAGTGCTTTTGAAATAAGAACTGAGCCCGAAAAGGAATCAACTCTACGCGGACTGAATAGTATTCAGCTGCATTATGGAAATGGGAGATGGTGGATTGATAGTTGGACTTGTGAAATGGAAACTGGAAAAAACACTTCGGTAGCTCAATTTTTAGAAACAAAGCTCTAGATTGGACTGCTTTTAAAACTAATAATCTGTCTTATGACCGACATAGTGATCACCATCTATCTAATATTAGCTTCCATCCCGCTTTAGTCTGAATTTTGTAAGTCAAGGAAAAATTTTGTAAATATCTTTTCTGTGAGCAACTCTTGCGAACTCCACCAACTCTTCGGAAACAAACACTCCAATTCGATAATCTCCTGAACGAATCCGGAACGCATCCTCATAACCTTTTAACTTCTTAGTGCCAGGAACTTCAGAAAAACCCTGTGCTTGTTTGACCAACTCAATGACCTCAAGAATCGACTGAAGATCTTTAGGCTTATTTATTTTATCAAGATCCTTGCTGAACTTCTTTAAGAAGACAACATCCATTAACCTTTCAATTTCGCCATTACTTCATCTTCCGAAGCCACATCTGAACGGTCAACATCTTTCATAAGGACTGCCAAACCAAAGTCCTCTGTATCTTCATCAGACAGGACTTTAGCATCAACTCCCAGTTTTTGGAGGAGTTCTGAAATAAATTGCAACTCCTGAGGGTTTTTTGGATTAACAACGATTGAACTCATAGCTTCAAAGATAGCAAATTGGAAAGACAGAAACAGCAACAGGGGCTAAATGTTATTCCTCTTTGGACTTTTGGATTAAATTACTAAAAACGTCCCTATCAAAAGGCTGCTATAGCTCATTTAAAAGCGGTATATCAGATACGAATAAAGCTGATAACAGCCAAATGGCAGCACTGATTGATCCTACTTACAATTCCTCCAATTTTCCCTCGGACACAAAACCAGACCCTGCGGACAATAAATCAGGGGTTTCGTCCCTGATCGGTTTCCGATTTTATAGATAAGCGCTATATAGGTTTAGTGATTGAGTTTTCGGCTTCTCTCAGCATCGATATGTTAGACAAATAATTATTGGAAGAAAGAGAGATACTAAAAAATACCAACGGACAAAAAAGATTTAATGACAACTTTTATGTCATTAGCCAATTGTGTGTATTCTGAAAAAACAGAAACTATGAAATACATTTTACCTTTTATTGCTCTGATAATGTTCAGTTGCTCGAACCAATCAAAAGAGACTAAAATGATTGCTGAATCGAGTAACGAACTTATGTCAACAAAAATTAAAGACTCGACAGCAGTAACAAATATTGTCCGGGATTTTTTTCAAGCATTTGATGATAGAGATTTAGATAAAATGGAACAGATACTAACGCCAGCGTCTAAGATAATTCACAATAATGGTGTTACGACTGATACAAAGGAAATGATCGAAGTAATAAAAGAAACTAAAAATTGGTATCCAAGAAAGCGAAAACTTTCAGAATTTGAATTCGATGCAGATGATAACTTTGCAGTAGTTGGTGTAGTAAATGAAGTTACTTTTTCCTTGCCAGAGTATAAGGAAGTTTATGAACCTTATAATGAAACGTGGATTTTCAAAAAGATTAATGATACATGGCATCCGATTAGAATTCATTATTCAAAAATTGTTAGAGAAAAACATACTGAAGAAGTAGAATAAAAATCGGAATGAAAAGCCTACACTCAAGATGAAATAACAAAAAACCAGGAAAGCCGAATACTGACTAGAGTAGGCAAAATTAAAAAAGGAAAATAATGAAAATATCTCACATAATATGTGTTGTGATAATGTTGGTATCAACCAGCTCTCTGTTTGGACAGACGAAGAGTGATTCTTTATTAATCAAAGAAACCGCTCTTAACTATATTGAAGGTCTATGGACAAATAATTATGAGAGAATGGAAAAAGCAATACATCCAGAATTAGCAAAAAGGGTAATTAGAAAAGATGACAATGGGAATTATCGATTAAGTAATATGGGATATTCAGAATTACTGTTTTACACAAAAACTTTAACACCCAATGATGAAAAACCAGAAGAACCTTTTAAAGCGGATGTAATAATCTTTGATATTGCATCAGATATCGCAACTATAAAAATAACCCAAAATAAATATAGTTTCTTTGACTATGTACAGTTAGGAAAGATAAATGGGGAATGGAAAATGATAAATTGGCTATGGGCGAATACAAAATAAACTCATAGTAAAAAGAGATAGCCGAAAACTTATCAAAGTTGGCAAAACACAATTTAGTACAATGATGAAAAAATCTAAAATCCATCTTTTCTATTTGATTTTTGTCTTTACCGGCTACAATCAAATCTGTCTGAGTCAAATCAAACAGCAGGCGGAAACTACAAGCGATTCTTTAACAGTCACTAGACCCACTGATAATCAAATTATAGACTACAATAATTATTTTGAGCAGAATTATGAAAGGCATATTGACGAATTGATAGATTTAATTTCATACCCCTCTTTATCTATGCAAGCTGATCATCAGAATGATTTGATAGAAGCCGCAGAATTCCTTAAAAATAAACTAATCAATATTGGCTTAGAAAAAAGCCAAATAAATTTCTCCAATGGCTTGCCGGTAGTCACTTCGGAATACAATCAGCATATAGATCAGCCTACTGTCCTTTTTTATGGACATTTTGATGTGCAACCTGTCAATAGAGAGCAATGGAAGAATGATCCCTTCAAAGCAGAAATCAGAGATGGTCAATTGTATGGTAGAGGAGCCACTGATGACAAAGGCCCTATCATAGCCTTAATAAGCACTCTTGAAGCCTTAATGGCTATAGATGGGAAGCTTCCAGTAAATATTAAAATCCTTTTGGATGGAGGAGAAGAAATCGGGAGCCCACATTTACCAGGCTGGTTAGCCGATCACAAAGATTGGTTAAAAGATATAGATTTCGGCATCAATGTAGATGCCGCCATGTATAGTGATGAGCAGGGTTTGATATGGAAAGGCCTTCGTGGTGCTTCGGATATAGAAGTCACTTTAACCTCCGCCAATACTGATTTACATTCAGGCATCTATGGAGGAGTTGCACCGAATGCTGCAGTTGCTGCCTCTAAAGTAATTGCTTCTATGTATAATGATGATGGATCAGTTGCCATTGAAGGGTTTTATGATAATTTAAAGATATTCTCTGAATCCGAAAAAATAGAAATCGCTTCTTCCGTAGACAAAAACCAAGAAGCAGATGAATTGAAGAAATTTGAAATTGATCAATGGATTGGAGAAGCCGACTACACCTATACTGAACGAACATGGATTCGTGGATCCATGGATGTCACTGGTTTCCAATCAGGTTATACTGACGGAAAAGCCTCTATCATACCGCATACAGCCTGGTTCAGGATCATGACACGATTGGGGCCAGGTCAGAACCCGGAAAAAATTAACAGCTTGATTAAAAGCCATATCGAAAGAAATATTCCCTGGGGAATCCAAGCAGAATTTAAAGCAAGTGGAATGGCAGCAGCTACTGTCTTAAATGAAGATGATTTGGGGTATAAGATTGGAAAAATAGTGCTAACTGACTTCTTCGGAATTGCTCCAAAAATACTGTACATAGGTGGAACTGTCCCAGCCCTATCTTTTATCCCCGATGCAGGTGGACCTGATTTGGTCTCGATCGGCTTTCAGCGAAGTGATGAGAATTTTCATGCCGATAATGAATTTATGAGAATTGATAGTTTTAAAAAAGGTCAACGCATTTATGCGCAATTATTACATGCATTTGTCAATCAAAATCGCAATTATCCCAGGTAAAACTATAATTAGAAACTGATGAAGCTTACTGAAATACTAATGAAAAAACACCTGCTTATACTACTAGCCTTACTCCCTCAATTTTTATTCTCACAAACGAGAATTATCGACATGCACGTCCATTCCTACTCTGAAAGTGACTTTGGGGAAAGACAACCTGCCACAGATCATTATGGAATGAAAGGCTCAACAAATGCAGAAGAACATCGCCTAGAGACTTTTAAGTATTTTGAGCAATACAATATTGTGAAAGCAATGGTCAGCGGAAACCCTGAAAGCGTAGTAACATGGGCAGAAAAGGATAATTCCGATCGGGTGATTAAAGGGATATTGCAGTT
>NZ_JAGXGF010000052.1 GCF_024636815.1 Marivirga sp. | reverse complement strand
TTCAGCATAAAACAGTGCGGTATCCAAATAAGCAATCATTTTTTCATTATCAGGATAATGAGAGGGTTCGGGTAATATTTTCCACCACTCATTTAAGCCATACAAAAAATAGGGAAGTGGGTGGTTAGGGAATCGGTAACGCAACCATTTAAAGTCTTGCTCAACCTTCTCATGTTCGGCGTTATAAATAGCGTTAACGGAAGCATTGACTTCCATTTGGATGTACATGTTATTGAGCAAGATACTACTATCTTGGTTCATTACATATTGTGCTTTAACTGAAAAAGTTAAAGAAAGTAAAGTTGTGAATAAGAGTAATTTCTTAAGCATTTATAGTATTGTAAAGAAAGTAAAATTAAAAAAGCTCGACAGAAATCGAGCTTTTAAAATATATATTATATCAAAATGTTTAATGTGCCATTTGTTTTTCTTTGAATTTTTTGATCTGTCTCCTTAAAGCCTCGGCAGCAGCATCAATACCAACCTCAAATGAATCCCTTTTTTCTTTAGCGAACAGTTGATTGCCTGGTATATTCAATTTAATCTCCACAATTTTATTAGCGTTGTTTGTGTCTTTATCCAATCTTAGAAAAACTTCACCATCGATAAATCGATCATAAAAAGTCTCCAATTTGTCAATTCTCTTCTGAATAAAGTCTAACAGTTTTGCGTCTGCGTCAAAGTGGATTGAATGCATTTGTAGCTTCATGATTTTTGTGTTTTATGGTTAAACTTACGCTTTAGGATGCGCCTGATCAAACACTTTTTTGAGCTTGTCAAGCGAATTATGGGTGTAGACCTGAGTGGCAGCCAAACTGCTGTGTCCCAGCAAGTCTTTTACTGCATTAAGGTCTGCTCCTTTATTTAATAAATGTGTTGCAAATGTATGCCTCAGCACATGAGGGCTTGTTTTACTAATCGTTGTAACTTGATTGAGATATTTTTTAGTAATGCGATTTACCATCATCGGATATGCTTCGTTTCCATTAATAGAAACGATTAATGGGATGCTCTCGTTGCCCGAAAAGAGTTTATTTTTATAAGAAATATAGGTATTCAATCGCTCTAGTATTTTGCTATGAAACGGAATGATTCTTTCTTTATTTCCTTTCCCCAAAACTCTTATGGTTTTGGATTGAAGGTTGAAGTCAGAATATTTTAAACCGATGAGTTCCGAAAGTCTAATCCCTGTTCCATAGAGCAATTCCATAATCAATGCATCTCTGCTTCCTTCAAAATCATCAGCAAATTCTATAAGGGATAATAGATTATCCATTTCTTTTTCCTGCACAAATTGCGGTAGTTCTTTACTGGTTTTTAAAGCCTTTATTTTTTGAGTGGGATTTTGATTGACGGCTTCTCTTGAAATTGAAAATTTATAAAAAGCCCTTAATGAGATGATTTTTCTATTGATGCTTTTGGGGTTCATTTTTTCTTGCATCAAAGCCACTATCCATGCTCGGATATGCCGATGTTCCGCCTTTAATAAATCTTGTAGATGATATTGATTTTCTAAAAATATATTGAATTGATTCAAATCATTCTGATAGGAAATCAGAGTGTGCTTACTGTAGCGTTTCTCAAATTCTAAATATTTCAGGAAAGTATTCAGCATATAGTAATTAAGCAATCAAGATTTAATGAAAGAATTACTAAAGTTTTAAACAAAAAAAAGTTAGTATCCTTTCTATGCAATTGTTGCAAGTGGATACTAACTTAATAAATTTATTTGAGAAAAGCTAAATAAAAATTAGCTGTCTAAATCCCTCATTTTTTGCCTATATGCGGCACGGATAACTTCTTTTCTTCTAGATACAGAAGGCTTCACGAAGTGTTGACGAGCACGTACTTCTTTCCAAGCACCAGTCTTCTCAAACTTCTTCTTAAAGCGTTTTAAAGCTTTATCAATCGATTCGTTTTCTTTTACGCTTACTACGATCATAATTTACACCTCCTCTCGTGAATAATCTCTCAAAATTTAAAGCTATTGTTAATTAATAAATTAGCCCTGTGTTTTGAGGACTGCAAAGGTAGAAGAATGATTTTGGAAAACCTAATGCATTGGAATTTCAATACCGGGGCAGTCATGCAAAATGTCTCAATTGACACAATGAAATTAAGACAGTATTGCAAAAATAAATTTTTCCATCAGCATTTTTCCACCACAAGAGAAACAAAAGAACACAAAAGTGAATAACCAAGGTTATTTGTGATATATACCAATTAATTAATAAGATTTAAAGTGAAGTTATATAAAATCAATTGTGTTCTCTTTTGTTCTTTGTGGTAAAGTGTAGTAGTTGTTTTATAAATATTTTCATCTCCCATTGTGGAGGATAAAAAAATGAGATTCTAAAGCTTAAATTAATAGCGCCACTCAGTGGCTAATAGTTTGAAAAGTAATTAGGGATTATAAGAGACCTGTCATTCTGTAAAAGTCATACATACTTACTCGAAAGGCTTCTTTATGACCAGAGTCCTCAAATAAAAGACGTTTATTGCCCTTATAATTAACATACATCTCCACCTCATCTATCATTTTATTATAGAGCTTGGTACTAAAAACCATTTCATCTCTTCGCTTTTCACCCTCTAAGGTAATCCTTCCTTTTTCTTGAGATTCCATAGCCTCCCAAAACACTTCAAAACCTTCTTTTTCCATAGATTTAGGCATTTCTATAATGGGATAGATTCTATTCACACGCCAGTTTACAACCAATGAAATATTATAATAAAAGTCCGTGACGTCTAATTTTCGATCTTCATGTCTGTAAATACGCCAGCCTCCTTGCTCCATGACTTCCAGGTCATAATTTGATTGCCTCATATTTCTAAAAAATATGTAAGCATCATCGGTATAGCTAAATCTTAACTTTTCCAGGTCTACTTTTTTAGAAGTATTGACAGAGCAAGCTGTAGCGGTTAAGAAAAAAATTAGGACGAATTTTTTCATGCTAAGTATAAATATTAAAAAAAGCTTTTTTTGTTGTCACGGGTAGTATTAATCATTAATGGAATCTTTCAATAAAAAAGACCTCTTCCGCCTGCCTCCGGCTGGTGGAAAATACTTTCTCCTCTAGAGCACTTTAGCTGCTTAATGATCCCCTTTAATCAAGCCATCATTCCGTGCCGGAGGCAGGCGATAGGATTAAGCTTCTTTATCGAATAAAATAAAAGTAGAATCATTTAAGCCAATTCCTGATATCTAAAACAACTTGTCAAATGATCATTTACCAATCCGCAAGCTTGCATGTGGGCATACATAATAGTACTTCCAACAAATTTAAAGCCTCTTTTCTTTAAATCTTTACTCAGCGCATCCGATTCAGGAGAAGTTGCGGGTGCATCTTTCATAGATTTCAGTTCATTAATAATAGGTTTATGGTTGACAAATGACCAAATGTATTCATCAAAACTTCCAAATTCCTTTTGCACTTCCTGAAACTTTTGGGCATTGATAACCGCTCCATTTACCTTTAATTTATTTCTTATAATTCGAGAGTTTTGCAGTAATTCATCAATTTTAGCTTGATCAAACTTCGCCACTTTTTGAGCATCAAAATCACCAAAAAGTTCTCTGTAGTTTTCTCTTTTCTTTAAAACCGTAGCCCAGCTTAAGCCTGCTTGAGCTCCTTCCAAAATTAAAAATTCAAAGTGTTTTTGATCATCATGAACAGGCACTCCCCATTCCTCATCATGGTATTGGACGTATTGATCAAAACCAAGGCACCAAGGGCATCTTTCCTTCTCAGTGGACATAACTTGCGGCATTAATATCAATGGTAGTTCCAGTGGCGTGATCCATCAAACCTGACATCAACATAGCAATGGTAGGGGAAATATCTTCTGGTTCAGTCAGTTTGGTGAGTGCAATATCATCTAAAGCAAAGCCTTCTCCATATTGATCAATAAATTGTTGTGCCATATCCGTTCTCACAAAGCCCGGAGCAACGGTAAATGCTTTAATATTTTGCTTCCCAAAAGCCCTGGCAATGGATTTAGTTAAAGAAACGACTGCTCCTTTTGAGGTAGCATAAGCCAGATAATCGGCAGTATCCCCTCTAAAAGCAGCGCGAGAAGAAATATTAACAATTCTACCTCCATTTTCCTGTTTTTGAAATTGTACCACACTTCTTTTACACAATAATCCTACTGCATTCACATTCACATCCATGGTCTTCAACCAATCATCAGTCCAGTCTACCGCATTTTTATGGATATCGGATGATAAAGCAATTCCTGCATTATTGACAATGCCGTCTAATCTACCATCAAAATATTCTAATGTTTCGCTAAACAAACGCGCCACTTCCATAGCGCCAGACAAATCTGCTTTTATAAGATGGATGCTAGAGCCTAATTCACTTTTAAGCTTTTGGGCGGATTCTTCATTTCTATTATAGTGGGCTACTACATAAGCACCACATTCTACTAATGTTCGTGTGATGGCAGCACCAAT
Organism: Marivirga sp.; assembly: GCF_024636815.1. Lineage (GTDB taxonomy): Bacteria > Bacteroidota > Bacteroidia > Cytophagales > Cyclobacteriaceae > Marivirga. The sequence continues at coordinate 12,606 of NZ_JAGXGF010000052.1, read as the reverse complement.
TCCTCTGGTTCCGCCCGTTACTAAAATATGTTGATTTGAACAGTCAATTTTCATGATTTAAAAAGAGTAGAGGTTAATTCATTTCAATTTAGTAAAAATTATATTCTATTGAAGTGCTAATCGAAATTCATTGAGCTGGATTAGCTTCAAAATAAATGACTTCTCCTTCTTCTATTTCCAAATTGATCTGTAAAGGATTACAACAAACTTCGCAATCTTCAACATAAGACTGCTTTGAAACGCTTATATCAAGCAGCATACTAATTTCCTGAAAACAATGCGGGCAGTGAAAGAAATGTTCTAGCATAATTTGTAGTTTTGAATATAACAGAATTCCATAATCAACGTTTCGAATTGTATGAAAAATTTAACTTTAACAATAGCAGCATTATTTATTTTAGTACACTTTTCAAATGCTCAAGTAGGAGATTCTTTCCCAGAAATGACAGGAACTAGTTTAACAGATGAAGAAATCAAAGTTCCTTCAGCCACACAAGATAAAATGACTTTAATAGGTATCGCTTTTAGCAAAAAAGCAGAAGATGATTTGCAAACATGGTTTCAGCCCGTATGGGAGAGATTTATTAGGGAAGCAGACCCAAATGCCCTTATTCCTGAAATGAAACCTGACGTAAATGTTGTATTCATCCCTATGTTCACGGGTTTGAAAAGAGGAGCTTCAGGTTCAGCAATCAGGAAAATGCAAAAAGATGTAGATAAAAAACTGCACTCCCATGTGATTGTTTACAGTGGTAAAATGGGTGATTATGAAGACTTATTCAAAATGACAGAAAAAGATCAACCTTACTTTTATGTGGTCAATAAAGAGGGTGAAATTATTTATGCAACTTCAGGACGATCTTCAATTAAGAAATTGAATGAAGTGGAAGAAATGGTGACAGATTATTAAATTATTCCTAAGTATTTTAGAAAGTCGAGTATCATATTATATAAACCAAAAGCTGCAATTGATAATACGACAATAGCAACAAAGCCTTTTCTAGAGAAGCGTTTTTCAGTTTGAGGTTTTTCATCTTCCATAACTATGATATTACTTTTACTGCTCTTTTCCCCTAGCCCAATGTCCTTAAGTTAGGAAATACTGCTCTGGTTTAAATCTTTTTCCAGAGTGTTCTGCGGTTTGACGGTTGTAACCGTCTAATCTCTAATCTACATTAATGGCAGATCCATTTATCGGTCGGTTTCAACCGTCCCGAAATTACTTTAAAATTACATTTAATGCTCCTTTAATGATCTCGGCTTTCACTTCTTTGCTTTTCCCTTGTAATTCACCATCCACTTGTAAAAGTTCTGCCTCCTGACAGTTAATTTTTGCCTCTTTGACTTTATAAATTTCGACATAAGGAGAGTTTTTGATATCTCCTAGAAAGGACTCTAAAGTTAAAGATAATAAGTCTTTCATAGGAATTGGTTTGAAAATAACCAGTTCAAAAGAACCATCATCCATTCTACTTCCTGGGTTTATTACTGCTCCCGTTCCGTATCTGGAAGCATTAGCCAAAACAATCATTTCAGCTTTAACAGTCTTTTTGGTTGCATTAAATTCAATTTTGAATTCTGTAGTTTTTTTCTCCATTAAAGAACCAAAAAATGATTTTGCATAAGATAACATTCCTCTTTCACCACTTTCCTCAAAATCTTTTATCATTTGTGCATTAAAGCCTAAGTCGCTCAAATGAAGGCAAATAAATTCATTATTGATACTAATAACATCCATTGAAATAGTTTTTCCACGCAAAACAATTGCTAAGCTTTCATCTATCTCTTCTTCAATTTCTAGTTCATGAGCCAATCCATTTGCTGAACCCAGAGGAATTATTCCCATTTGAGTTGGAGTATTTACAAGAATCTGGGCGACTAAATTGACGGTGCCATCCCCACCGCAAGCTATTATGGTATCTGCTTGATAGTCCGACTGCTTTTCTTTGATTTTTTCCTTATCATTTTCACCAGATGTATAGAAAAGCGCATATTCCTTCTTATTTTTATCACAAACAATGGATATTTGCTTTTCCAAAGTGGATTTGTCTGAATTCCCTGATTTTGGGTTGATGATAAAAAGTAGCTTTTTGGGTTCCATTAAAACTAAAAATTAGAAATTATTCTACGTTCTTTAAATATACGATTTGCACTTTATTTAAAACGATTATTAGGTATTATTTCCCCGCCTAAAATTGTTCCTTTCATGGGCTATGGAAATCAAAATCTGATTTACCTAAAAGGAGGAGTTTTGGAAAACCGTCCAGAGTTTGATTCAAAAGCTACTGATAAAAGAAGGAAAAATTTTAGAATTATGCTTTCTCGCTATCTAAGCTCCCCTATTCCAGAAATGAAAGTACAAATCATTTTAGGTGATGAAAACTTCACCACACAGACTGATGAATACGGTTATTTCAGCGCATGGGTTGAACCAAAGCAAAATTTAGAGCCTGGTTGGCACCCTGTAGTTTATACTATTAATGAAGAAAATCAAGAAATCTTTAGGGAAGAAGGCGAGTTTTTGATTATAGGTGAAAAGGTAGAATTCGGAACCATTTCTGATATTGATGATACTATTTTAGTTTCCCATGCTACTCAACTCATCAAGAAATTTCGTCTCATCATGACTAAAAATGCGAAAACAAGACTGCCTTTTGAGGGAGTGGCAGAATTCTATAAAGAATTAAAGGCTCAAGAAAACCCATTTTTCTATGTCAGTAGCAGCGAATGGAATTTATATGATTTTCTACAGGATTTTTTCAAAGTCAGAAACATTCCTAAAGGACCATTTCTTTTGCAAGAGTATAAATCTGGCTTAAAAGATTTACTTTTTACTGGTGGGGGAAGCCATCAACATAAGCAGGATAAAATAAAAAGATTGATGACGCTCTTTCCTAAGCTGAAATTTATATTAATTGGAGACAGCGGACAAAGGGATACTGAAATTTATAGACAAGCATTGCACGAATTCCCTGATAGAATATTAGCCGTTTATATCCGAAAAATTGGAAAGAAAGACGATTTCGATCAAAAAACTACCCAGGAATTTGAGGAAAAGGGAGTGCCATTACTATTATTAGAAAATACTGAAGAGGCCGCTATTCATGCAAAGAAAATGGGCTTCATAAGTTAAATCCATTTCTTAATTCTTTTCTCAATCTTTATCTTTTCTAAAATAAAATTTCAGAGAATAGTACAGACTATTAGTTTGCGTTCGATAAGGATAGGTAAATTCATCATTTAGCTTCACATTGCGCAAAGGGGAATTTAAACCCAATAAGTATTTCACCTCCAAGCCCAATCGCCAAAATTTCACTTCTGCGCCAACTGCCAAATGATGTACGAAAGGCACCATAGGGTTTTCCTCCACAAATTTCTTGGCCACTTCAAAACGCCTGATGTTATTATTTAACCATCTTGGAGAAAAATCCGAGGCATACAAGGTTTCATCTTTATGATGGAAATAATGGATTTCGTAACCCGCAAAAAGCCTGGTGTTTAAATCTCTCTTAATATGAATGGAGGGTAAAATACCTAATGTGAAATTTTGGTAAGTTGTAGTAAAAGCACCTCCTTGTGGTATTAGAAAACCAGAAGGTGGATTATAATCCTGAGGAGAAATAAACAAATAGCGTTCAAAAGTGGAGAAATCATATGTGATACTAAAATAGGGCAGTATTTTTAGAGGCTGTTCTACAAATATTCCCATGAATGGAAATTTTGGCTCATAGATGTCCCAGTATGGTATATGAACTTTAACATCTATATCATCATATCTGCCTGATATATTTCCATTCATTTGGTAGTTATACATTCCAATTTTTAAACCATAATTCCATTGATCTTGAGCATTTAATGAGGTTATTGTAAGAAAACTAACTATTAGAGTTATGGAAAGCTGAAGTGTTATATTCATTATTAACTAAATTTAAAGTTAAAATTAGAGAGATTTTAAATTATATTAAAAGCTTAAGGTTTCTTTCTCCCTAATTTGAATCACCAAAACCCCTGGGCTTAGGTTACTTTAGGCTAATTCTAAACCTACTAAATAGATTAATTTCAAACGAAAAAGGCAATCAAATCCCCCTAATCGCCTTTCTCCTGTTTTCCTGGGTAAAACTATAACATTGCGTTTTATTGGTTTTGAAGTATTTTTTTAATGTTTTATCGTCTCCCAGAGAGCACAAATAAGCTTTAAGTTGTCAATTTTGAATTTTAATGCTCGTTTATGCTTCATACTTTTTCCATTGATGAAAAAGTATGTCAGCCAGAGGCTGACCAGCTATTGGCTGGCAAAAAATCTAGGTAAAATGATGCTGCTTCACACATTTGCCAACGCTGGCCCGCCATTTTACCCGCCAGCCCACTTTTTCGCTTATGGCGAAATTGGAGGAGTTAGCCATTAATAAATTCATTAAATGAATTCGGTATTATTGTACCCTTATTTAAACCCTCCTGTACCTTCATTCTAAATACTTTTATTTTACTAAAATATTTATACTTTGAATAACTATGGTGTCCCAGAAAGGAAAAAGGCAATCATTATAACATGATTGCCTTTTTTGTTCCTAGACCTCAAATCATTTACAGCTACTCCTCATATCCCCAATCCACACCTGTTTTAAGGTCTTTAATGATTAGTTTATTAGATTTTAGAATTGCTCTTATTTCATCAACCTGGTCATAATTCTTTTCTGCTTTCGCTTTTTTATAAAATTCCAACAAAGCATCAATAATAGGATCAACTTCGGTTGGAGTCTCTTCTTTCAAGCCTAAAACCTCTTCCATAAAAGTTTGGTAGGTATTAGATAGCTTTTCAAAAGTATCCTGTCCAATTTCTCCAAATTTTAATTGGCCAGTATGCAGTGAATTTATTTTCTTCAATAATTCAAAAAGCTGAGCAATGGTTTTAGCTGTGTTAAAATCATCGTTCATAGATTTGTAACATCCTTCACTAGCTTGCTCAATCTGACTTATGGCCTTCTCATTTTTCTTGCCTTCATCATTTATAAAGCTCAGACTTTTAATGATTTTCAAGCCATTTGCCAATCTTCGGTATCCTTTTTGGGCTGCTTTCAAAGCATCATTGCTAAAATCCAGAGTACTTGAGTAATGCGTTTGCATCATGAAAAATCGGACGGTCATAGGAGAATATCCTTGCTCCAACATATCATGGTTTCCTGTTACTAACTGAGTAGGCAAGAAAGAATTACCTAATGATTTACTCATCTTTTGCCCATTTACCGTCAACATATTGGTATGAATCCAGTAATTAACGGGCGATTTTCCATTTGCACCCACTGCCTGAGCAATTTCACATTCGTGATGTGGAAATTTCAAATCCATTCCACCACCATGAATATCAAATGTTTCTCCTAAATATTTTGTGCTCATCACGGTGCACTCCAGATGCCAACCCGGAAAGCCATCACTCCAGGGAGAAGGCCAGCGCATAATATGTTCATCCGAAGCCTTTTTCCATAAAGCAAAATCAAGTGGGTTCTTCTTATCATCTTGCCCATCCAAGGTTCGGGTATTACTTTGAAGGTCTTCTATTTTTCTTCCGCTTAATTTTCCGTATTCGTGGGCTTCATTATATTTGGATACATCAAAATAGATAGATCCATTTTTTTCATAAGCCCATCCTTTATCCAATAATTTTTTATTAATTTCAATTTGTTCTACTATATGGCCAGTAGCTGTCGGTTCAATATCAGGTTCGAGAATATTAAATAAATCCATCACCCTGTGGAATCCATTAGCGTATCGTTGGACAATTTCCATAGGCTCTACATTTTCGAGCTTGGCTTTTTTTCCGATTTTATCTTCTCCGTCATCCGCATCATCTACCAAATGTCCTACATCCGTGATATTTCTAACATATCGGACTTTATATCCCAAATGGCGCAAATAGCGGTTTATGACATCAAAACTCATGAACGTTCTAACATTTCCCATATGGGCATCACTATATACAGTTGGTCCGCAAACGTACATCCCTACAAAGGGAGGATTGATAGGTTTGAAGATTTCCTTCTGTCGTGTCAGCGAGTTTTGTATCTTTAATTCTTTGTCCATAAGGCAAAATTATAAATAAGATTCTCTTTTTTGGCACAAATTCCTGATTGAATTTATACTTCTATACTAATAATATGTAAATCTGTTAGCCCACACTATTTGTTTTGCTCAATTATTTACTCTAAATTTGCAACAAAGTTAGTAAAACAACATCATGAGGGGGCTTTTAAGTCCCCTCTTTTTTATCGTAGAATGACAGGTTTAGACGAAAAAATAAAGTCTTATTTAGAAGAGATTATCACAGACCCACAATATTTTATTGTGGAAATTGTGATTAGTGGAAACGATAAATTGAAAATCGTTGTACTACTTGATGGAGATGAAGGTGTTTCAATTGATTATTGCGCAAGCGTAAGTCGTCAATTAGCGCACCGAATGGAAGAAGATGAAGTGTTGGAAAAGGCTTATGTGTTGGAAGTTTCTTCTCCTGGTTTAGATCATCCATTAACTAACCTTAGGCAGTATTTAAAAAATATTGGCAGGAAAGTAAAAGTGGATACTACAGATGGAAAAGTAATCAGAGGTGAACTTTTGGAAGCAAATAAAGACTTTATTCTTGTAAATCAGGAAATAAAGGAAAAAGAAAAAAAGAAAATAAAGTTGGAAGAAACGAAAGTTTCATTCGAGAATATAGACAAAACAAAAGTCTTGGTTTCATTTAAGTAACATGGACACATCAAATTTAATAGAATCGTTTGCCGATTTTGCAAGGCAGAAAAATATCGACCGTCCCACCATGATTCGTATCCTGGAGGATGTATTTAAAACTATGATTCGTAAAAAATACGAAACGGACGATAATTTTGACATTATTATAAACGCTGACAAGGGTGACCTTGAAATCTGGCGTTTCCGCGAAATTGTGGATGACAACTCAGAAGATATCTGGGATCATGATAAAATCAGTTTGACTGAGGCCAGAAAAATTGAGCCCGATTTCGAAATTGGTGAAGAGGTAGCTGAAGAGGTTGAATTAGAGCACTTTGGAAGAAGAGCTGTAACTACGGCTCGTCAGACGCTTATTCAAAAGGTAAAAGACCTTGAGAAAGATATTTTATTTAATAAATACAGCGAACTTGTTGGAGAAATCATAACAGGTGAGGTGTACCAGATTCTCAGCCGTGAAACTTTATTGACGGATGCAGATGGAAATGAATTAGTATTATTAAAATCTGAGCAAATCTCAAAAGATAGATTCAGAAAAGGAGATTCCGTTCGTGCAGTTGTTCACAGAGTGGAAATGCAAAATGGAAATCCTAAAATTGTACTTTCAAGAACATCTCCTGTTTTCTTGGAGCGTTTGTTTGAGCAAGAAGTTCCTGAAATTTATGATGAAATTATCAATATCAAGAAAATTGTAAGAGAGCCCGGAGAAAGAGCAAAAGTATCCGTTGAATCTTATGATGATAGAATTGATCCGGTAGGAGCTTGTGTTGGTATGAAAGGTTCACGGATTCACAGTATTGTTAGAGAATTACAGAATGAGAATATTGATGTAATTAACTTTACTGAAAATATGGAACTTTATATTCAGCGTGCATTAAGCCCTGCAAAATTAAGTTCTATGAAAATAGATACAGAGAATAAACGAGTTTCAGTATATTTGAAGCCTGATCAGGTCTCTTTAGCTATTGGTAAAGGAGGTCAAAACATCAAATTGGCAAGTAAATTAGTCGGAATGGAAATAGATGTATTCCGTGAATTGACTGATGCTGAAGAAGAAGACGTATTGATCGATGAATTCAATGACGTATTGGAAGATTGGGTTATTGTGGAATTGAAAAAAGTTGGGCTTGACACCGCCAAAAGAGTGTTGGAATTAGGTAAAGAAGAGTTGGTTAGAATGACCGACTTAGAAGAAGAAACAATAGACGAGATATTTAAAATATTTAGTCAAGAATTTGAGTAAGACTTTTTATTACTCAGGTTCAATAATTTTTTAGCAGAATACAAAGCATTTATGTCAGAAGAAAAAATGATGCGACTCAACCTTGCGGCAAGGAAACTGAATGTAGGATTATCTACAATCACAGATTTCTTGGGCAAAAAAGGATATGAGGTGGATAGTAAGCCAAACTCAAAAATCACAGAAGAGCAATTTGGAATGCTCGCAAAAGAGTTTGCCTCCTCTGCACAAGAGAAAGAGGAAGCATCTAGTTTGTCCATTGGTAAAAAACATAATAGCAATGTAATCATCGATTCAGATGCCGATCGCAATGATGATAATGATGATGAGGAAAAAGTTCTTATCAAAAATGCGGGCGAAGCTAAAGAAAAAAGTTCTCAGCCAGAACAAAAGCCTGCTGAGCAGCCAGCTGCTAAAAAAGAAGAAGAGTCTAAAGATGATGTCTACAAATCCGAAAGCCCAAGACTATCAGGTCCAAAGGTTTTAGGTAAAATAGATCTAGACGACAAGAAAAAAGGAACTCAGCAGGAAACTCCAAAGCCTGCCGAGGAACCTAAAAAGGAAGATACTCCTCCTGTCGCTGAAAAGAAAGAAGCTGAAGAAGCTCCAAAAGGAAAAGTAGAGGAGAAAAAGGAAGAACCTAAAAAGGAGGAAACTTCTAAAGAGGAGCCTAAGAAAGAAGAAAAAAAGGTAGCAGCCACTAAACAAGAGGATTCACCTAAGGCAGCGAAGCCAAAAGAAGAAACTAAGAAGGAGGAACCTAAGAAAGAAGAACAGCCAAAAACTGAAACGCCTAAAGAAAAGGCTCCAAAAGAAGAAAAGAAGACTGAAGATAAGCCAACTGAAAAGCTTCCACTAACACAGGAAAAACCAAGAGATTCTACAATATCTGCCAAAGCAGATTCTTTGAAAGGTTTGACCGTTTTAGGTAAAATCGAGTTACCTAAAGAAAAAGAAAGAAAAGGTAAAAAAGGTGTTAAACCTGTTGCTTCTTCTGATGATAAAAAAGAAGCAAGAAGAGGAAAGCGTCCTAGAAAAAGAATTCCTGGAAATGCTGGTAACAAACCACAAGATACTAGAAGTGGTGGTGGACCAGGTCAAAATAGAGGTCCGGGTCAGCAAGGTCAAAATAGAGGAGGCGGTAGTAGCGATAGAAATAGAGGAAGAAAAGGACGAGTAGAAAAAGCTGAACCTACTGAGAAGGAAATCCAAGAACAAATCAAGCAGACGATGGCTCGCTTAAGTGGTAAATCACCGGGAGCAAGTGGTAATCGTTCTAAATATAGAAAAGAAAAACGTCAAACTCAGGCAGATAAAAGGGAGGACGACTTGCAACAGCAAGAACAAGAATCCAAATTAATCAAAACAACTGAGTTTATTTCGGCAAACGACTTAGCATCTCTAATGGATGTAAGCGTTAATGATGTCATCGCTAAATGTATGAATCTGGGAATTTTTGCATCTATCAATCAACGATTGGATGCAGAAACTATCACCATCATTGCAGATGAATTTGGTTATGATGTGAAATTTACTGAGGCAGACGATGAAACAGAGGTAATTGAAGAGCAAGATAGTCCGGAAGACTTGAAGGATAGAGCTCCGATTGTTACCATCATGGGTCACGTTGATCACGGTAAAACTTCATTGCTTGATTTTATTCGCGAATCAAAGGTAACAGCAGGTGAAGCTGGTGGTATTACACAGCACATCGGTGCTTATGATGTAATGACCGAATCAGGCAAAAAAGTGGCTTTCTTAGATACTCCAGGTCACGAAGCTTTTACAGCCATGCGTGCAAGGGGTGCTAAAATCACCGATGTTGCCATTATTGTAGTTGCAGCGGATGATGCCGTTATGCCTCAAACAAAAGAAGCGATTAATCACGCTCAAGTAGCAGGTGTTCCAATGGTAATTGCCATTAACAAAGTGGATAAGCCAAATGCTAACGTTGAAAAAATTAAAGAACAATTAGCCAATATCAACATTTTGGTTGAGGATTGGGGAGGTAAATATCAGTGCCAGGAAGTATCTGCTAAAACAGGTCAGGGTATTGAAGACCTTTTAGAAAAAGTATTATTAGAGGCTGAAGTATTAGAACTTAAAGCGAATGCTAAAAAATCAGCAGTTGGAACTGTTGTGGAAGCAGAGCTAGATAAAGGTAGAGGTTATGTAACCACTATTATGGTTCAGGCAGGTACATTGAAAGTTGGAGATGTAGTATTAGCAGGAGCCCATTATGGTAAAGTAAAAGCGATGTTCGACCATAAAGGTCAGAAAGTAGCAGAAGCCGGCCCTTCTACTCCTGTATTAATGCTAGGTTTAGATGGAGCACCACAAGCAGGTGACCGTTTCAATGTAATGGAAACTGACCGTGAGGCAAGGGATATAGCGAATAAGCGTGAACAAATTCAGCGTGAGCAGACTATGCGAACTAAAAAGCATATTACGCTTGATGAAATTGGACGTAGATTGGCAATTGGTTCGTTTAAAGAGCTGAATGTAATCATCAAAGGTGATGTGGATGGTTCAATTGAAGCATTATCTGATTCATTATTGAAGTTATCAACTGAAGAGATTCAGATTAACATTATTCATAAAGCAGTTGGACCAATTTCAGAGTCTGATGTATTGTTAGCCTCAGCATCTGATGCCATTATATTAGGTTTCCAGGTTAGACCATCGCAAAATGCCAGAAGATTAGCTGATAATGAAGAAATAGAAATCAGATTATACTCTATCATCTATGATGCCATCAATGAGTTGAAAGATGCCATGGAAGGTATGTTAGCACCAACTAAAGAGGAATTCATTACAGGTAATATTGAGGTTAGAGAAATATTTAAAATCTCTAAAATTGGTACTGTAGCCGGTTGTATGGTGACTGATGGATATGTGAAACGTAACAATAAAATCAGGTTGATTAGGGAAGGTATTGTGAAGTATGAAGGTGAAATTGATCAATTAAAACGTTTCAAAGATGATGTACAGGAAGTGAAGAAAGGCTATGAATGTGGTATAAGCATTAAAGGCTATAATGACATTATCGAAGGTGATGTGATTGAAGGTTTTGAAGAAAGAGAAGTAAAAAGAACCTTGAAATAAACTTCAAGTTAAATTATAAATTGAAAGCCGATTAGATTAAAATTTAATCGGCTTTTTTTTGCATTAAACCCTAATGCATTGGGCTAAAATTAATTGCTAATCCTCTTGAGAATCAGCATAAAAACTAAATTATTCAAAGTTTTTATTTTCTGGCTTTTTAAAAACACTTACATTAGTTCGAAATTTCTAAACCAAAAAACCAATTATGAAAAATTATTACTACTTACTATCCTGTGCAATTCTTGCCTTCGGGCTGTTTTCTTGTTCAGGCAATGAAAACAAAGAATCTGAAGAGAAAGAAAGTACTAAACAAGAAGCACCGAAAATGGTCGATGCTGTTTCTATTTGGGATGGCATCTCTGTACGAGAAGAACCATCATCAGATGGAAAATGGATATCATCTATAAGTTTGGGCGAGAAAGTATTGATTACTGGAAAAACTGCGGTTGATTCCACAGAAAAGAATAGGGAATATGTTGAGATCAAATTAGGTGATGATCAGCAAGGATGGGTCGTGAAAGATTTTGTAGTAGAAGGAACAGCCGTAACCGCAGTAAGAGAAGCTCAAATTTTTAAACGTCCTGATTTATTAACCAAGACGGATAAAAGCTTTAGTTCGATGGACGTTTTAGCCTTAATGGATACTAAAGATGAATGGGTTGAAGTAAAAGGTAAAAAACAAGGAGACAAATGGTTCTCTTCCGGCTGGGTTAAACGTACTGACTTATCTGATAATGAAGTTGACATTGCTGTAGCCGTTTATGCACAAAAAGCATTAGAGATAGAAGACGAAGAAGAACGCAGTGAAGCTATTCAAGAAATCTTAGAGAACGAGTCATTTACATCCTCGCAGTTTATTGTGGATTTAAAAGATGAATTGGATGAGTTGAATAGTGAAGAAGATGAAGTGCTAGAAGGGCCTGTTGAAGAAATGGACAGTACTGAAACTGAGACCAAAAAAGAAGTTGCTCAAACTGATGAAGCAGTCAGTGAATAATATATAACCATATAAAATCATAAAAATAGCTGCTAATTAGTGGCTATTTTTGTTTTAATTGAGTTGTAATTACTTAAACAAACAAATTATGGCTGAATTTAACTCATTAAGTATTCAAAACCCGAAGGATGTACCCACCGAATTCATAAAAACATGGAACCTTAAAGACGCTAAAATGCTTGCTTCCATTTTTGATGATGATGCAGAATTTATCAATGTTACTGGCTTATGGTGGCATGATAGAAGTTCCATTTTTGAGGCACATGATTACGGGTTAAAAGTAATTTTCAAAGATTCGGAACTGTCTTTAAGAAAAATAAAAATCAAATATTTATCAGATACCATCGCAGTGGTGAATGCTCGGGTTCATTTGAAAGGTCAAACTTCAATAAATGGCAAAAAAGCTCATCCTAGAAATACTATTTTTACTTTTGTAGTACATCAAAATGAGGATGGAAATTGGAGCTGCGCTTCTGCCCATAATACAGACATAGCGCCCGGAAAAGAAACCCATTTCATA
>NZ_JAGXGF010000051.1 GCF_024636815.1 Marivirga sp. | reverse complement strand
GTGAAATTTACAGGCATGCGGATGAGAAAGATGACAAGAGTTCGCTTTGCCGGCTACAAAAAAAATCTCCAGCATCCTTCCCGACTTCCAGACCCTTCATGCTCGTATTTTTTGTTGTGCCGCTCTTGCATCTATCTCACCGTTCCTGTGTGGATGCGCACTATGTTTAAATTAATTTTTAAAGTGCGCATTGCCAGCCGGTGGTTGGTGGCGTACGTTCGTCTTCGTCCAGCGTTTAGTTTTACGCGGTTCAGTGTTCAGTCTGAAGGTTATTATTTCCTTCGGTTTTTGTGGTTTGAGTTTAATTTCTCGCCATTGCCGTTTTAGTTTTATTGCCTGGTGGGTTTAGCCTGCCAGGTTTTTCTTTTTTTGCTAATTCCCCTTGTGGATTGGACATAAAAAAACAGAAGCAGTTAACTACGATTTTTCAGATCTTTGATTAAGGTTTAACGATCCGCCCTCTTTCCAGAGCACGTTCATAATCTTCGTTGGTGAATTCAAACAGGTAAACGTAGGGATCTTCCTCTCCTTCCAATAACTTATAATTGTCAATACGTATTGGATTGCCATCCAGTCGACCTCTATCATACATAATAGAGAGAGTATCATCAAATATGGCCACTATACTATCAGCAGTAAGAAAAGGTGAACTTGCTAGTGGACCAGTCCAGTTTTCTGGTTCTGATATAAAATCAATTTGGGCGTTTACATCCAAATAATAACTTTCTTGAAACTTATTCCCCGATCCTGAAGCTGTGTAGTATTCGATTAATGTGATTTCATGACTAGATTCATTTGACAAAATATATTTGGTAATATCCGTTTCATCATTAACATCACAACTAGTTAAGAATAGAATCAGAATTAGTAGTCTACAATATTGCATTTGGTTTATCATAGTTTACTTGTGATGTGACTCATACCGGAGTGACCGACAATGATATTTTGTTTAGGTTAATTGATTGAATTACAAATGAGTATGAATTTTTTCTGTTTTCCAACCGGTAGCTATTATTTTTATAATGATTTGCTATAAATCCCTATTTTCATTTTTCAAATTCACTTCCAAAATCCACAAAAAAAAACCGTAGCTATGAACTACGGCCTTTCTTCTTGATTTTCTTGACCACCCATTTCATGGCCAATGACATACAAAAACTAACTAATGCGCCAACAGCTGCCAAAATGCAAGTCTTTACAATATCCGCACTTTGCAGATTGACCATCACACTAAGCAGCGTTCCCCCTGCAGTGCCGGCCTTACCGTGGTGCATCTCCCTTGTTTTTAACCTCAGGCAGTGGAGGTGTTTTCCCTTCGTCCTCAACAGTCACTTGACTAACTGCCGTCAGGACACTGGCGCCAACCGTCAAGTATCCAGCCACCGTAATCAAGCCAGCTGGAAGCGCAATAGGCGCACCTAAAATCGCACCGCCTGCAGCAGCTAATATCAAGCCTACCGTTCTCAGTTTCTTAAATAACTTTGGTGTGGGCTTCTTTGCCCGTTCTAAAATATTCATAACAGATTTTTCTTTAATAGTGATGTAAATATGTTCCTGATGCTTTAGAGCCTCTTCAAAGACTTCTAAAAGCTTTTCTAAAGAATCCCTAGAGTTGGTTCCTTTTCCAATTCCTGTGAGCTCCATGACGGGTGCAATGCATCCTTCCAATTCCGTTTGAGCTTCATTCGCAGGGTGGATTAAAATCCAACTCCTTCCCGGAACACTTTTCAATATCAGATGAAATCCCCTTTCATGGGTAATCCTCTTTTCCAAAAGGTATCTCCCTTCAGGAATGCAACTGACAAAAGGTTGATTTCCCTTCCAGGGAAGCTCAATGGTATGGCAGATTTTTTCACTGCCATACCTTAAACTCCCATTGGTTCCGCTCGGCTTATAAGTCCGAATAAGTTCAAAACTCATGTCCTAAACCTATATTGGCGAAACAGCAGTATTATCAATCTCCACTAACGCCAAGGCATTGAATGCCCCATTTTTAAGCGGATACATAGTGCCGTTCACTTCCTGTAGGAATTCTACCCCAAAAAGTAAAAAGATGGGTTGGTCACCTGTTGCAGGAACCGTAGCTGTCAACGTAATTGCCGATTCCGATTGTGGACCAATAGCGATTTCACTGCTTTCATCCGTATCCAGATTGAAGGTTTCTTCTTCAAAATCCACCTTGCTTGCTGCTGCCACCAAGCGCATATGGGATGCCCCAGTAGGAGCCGCAAATGTATTCTGTGGAATAAACCCCGGAATATTCACCGTAGCTTCTCCTGTAGCTCGGTCAATATTAGCCGTAAAAGGTGCATACATGGTCGCATTAAGCTTTCCCTGTTTATTGAACTCAAAACCCTTCAGCAACATCACATCACCATCAGTAACCGTTCTTTCCCCTCTGTCATTGGTTGAATCGCTTTTTACGACCTTTACCATTTCTCGAGTCATTCGACTGGCCACCCGACTATCCGCAGCTTTCAAAAGCAACGGTCGAACAGAAGTTCTCAAAAGTCTTCCTGCCTTTCCAGCTCTTCCGAATTCAGCTCCATTCTCCCTGGTCCTTTGGAAGGCTGGGTCATTCTTGATACGTTCTTTGTCAACTCCACCAGAACTTCTGGCCAAATAGCCATCCTTGGATTTGTAAAAGGACACACCGTCCATTTTACCTGTAAATTTGATAATACCCTTTTGTCTTGCCATAATTGAAAAATATGTTTGATGAGCAAGCAAACTATTCTCATATAGGAGCGAAGTCAAAAAAAGACTTCCGATAAAGGTTATGCTGTCTGTAATGGCAATATATGACTCTCAGCCTTTCTGAAAATTGACTATATTAGTGTATCTCATAGCCATAGATAAAGTATAGATAAAGCGTAGTTAAAGTATGGAGCAATGATATTGAAAAGAACCGTCATATACCCAAAGGACATTCAGCGCATAACAGGCAAGAGCGAGCGCACCGGAAGAAGGATATTAGACCGAATCCGCGAACTAAAAGGAAAAGAAAGGCATCAGCTCATTACCGTTTCCGAGTTCGCAGATTACACTGGAATAGATGCTGAAACAGTCCAAGAATACCTCACAGATTAAGCCAAATTTTAAGGTTCTAATCCAGAAATTTTCCGCCTTTTATTCATAAAATTTGCCCTTTTTTGCGTATATTTAGTATAACAAAGAAAAGTTCTTTGGCAGTTTGAGCTTCAAAAATAGACTACAAATGGCGGTTATTTCAAATAAATAATTTGTGCCCTATTTGTGCCCCTTTCAAAAAGAAAAGGCGTAAATAACTGTAAATCATTAAGATAAGATATAGGTAGATGATCCTGAACGGATCACGATTTTCAAGTATAAAAGCCCTTTAATTTAGTTTAAAGGGCTTTTTTTAATATCTTTCAACTAAGGCCCACCAAAGTAATTCCATCACCGCCTCTTTCTTCATGTTCATTTTTTAATGACTTTACATAATTATACTGCCTCAGATAATCTCTGATGAATCTTCTTAGGATTCCATCGCCTCTTCCATGCAATATGCTGACTTCATTATAGCCTAAGACCATGGCATCATCAATAAATCTGTCCACCGCCTGAATAGCTTCTTCTGCTCGCATTCCTCTGACATCTATTTGATGCTTGAAATTGGTGCTGCGCTCAATCATGCCAGTGGAAGTACCGGAAAAACTTTTCTTTTTCTCTTTTTTTATGGCTGTTTTAGACATCCTTTCCAGTCGGTTTAGCTTTATCTTGGATTTCAGCTCTCCCAACATGATTTCAGCTTCTTTTTGTCCTAGGGCTAGCACTTCACCTATAGTATCTTGTCCTTTGATTTTTACATAATCACCTACTTTGATGTTACCATCCGCAGGTTTGAAACTAGGCTTTATAGGTCTAGGTGGTTTACTCTCGACAGGGGGTTCCATCTTTTGATCATAATCGGTAAGTTGCTTACGAGCTTTTTTTGTCCTTTCTTTATCTGCCTGTGATTCCTTTATTTCCCTGATCGCTTGTTCAACTCTTTTATTGGCCTCTTTAATAATGGATTTTGCTTCTTGCTTTGCCTCTATAATGATCTGTTTCTTTTGGGTTTTCAGAAACTCATTGAGTTCATCATAATCTTGAGCACTTTTTTCTAGAGATCCTTCTCTTTTCTGAATTTCTTTGATCTTGGCTTCTAGTTCCCGTTTTTCTTTCCCTAATTGATTTAGAAGCTTATCATAATTCACTCGCTCGGTACCAATCTTACCTTTGGCTTTATTGAGAATTGCAGGAGGGATCCCCATTTTTTCAGCTACCTCTATGGCAAATGAACTTCCTGGCTTGCCGATTTCCAGTTCATAAAGCGGTTCCAGATTTCGCTCATCAAACTTCATAGCACCTTTGATGACATTCTGGTTTTTTACTGCAAAGTTTTTAATATTGTCATAGTGAGTGGTAATAACCCCAAAAGCTTTTTGGCTGTATAATTCCTCTAAAATTGATTCTGCAATCGCTCCACCAAATCTTGGCTCTGTACCTGTTCCGAATTCATCGATCAAAAACAATGTTTGCTTATTCGAGTTCAATAGAAAATTCTTCATGTTTTGAAGGTGGGAACTGTAAGTACTCAAATCATTTTCAATACTTTGCTGATCCCCTATATCTATAAATAAATTGGAGAATATCCCGCATTTACTGTCTGGGTGAACGGGGATGAGCAAACCGCATTGCAACATAAATTGCAAAAGCCCTACGGTTTTTAAAGCCACGGACTTACCACCAGCATTTGGACCTGAAATAATTAGTATTCTTTTATCCCCTTTTAACTGAATGGAGAGCGGAATAACTTTTTTATTTTGTTCTGCTAAGCTTAGTTTAAGAAGTGGATGTTCTGCATTTCGATATTCAATTATTCTTGAGTTCTCTAATTGAGGGAGTACTGCTCCAATTTTCTGCGCAAATCTAGCTTTAGCTCTTATAAAATCCAAAATAGCCAAAAATCTATATGCTTTTTCCAGATTTTCCAATTCTGGTTTTACCAAAGCAGTCAGTTGAGTGAGGATTTTAACAATTTCCCTGCGTTCGGCATATTGCAGCTCTCTAACTTCATTGTTCAGCTCTAAGGCTTCAGTAGGTTCAATATAAACCGTCTGACCAGTACCTGACTGATCATGGATAAATCCCTTAACTCTTCTCTTGTATTCCGCTAAAACAGGTATTACAATCCTACCATCCCGAACGGTAATAGAAGCATCTTCTGGAGTATATTTATTGGCGGAAGCTTCTTTATATATTTTTTCAACTTGCTTTCTCAGCTGAGCTTGAGCTTTAAAAATATCGCTTCTGATTTGCTGTAATGCTGGACTGGCATTATTTCTTAGATTGCCTTTTTCATCAATTTTAGCATCTATTGCTTTGTATAGAGCTGGTTCCAGGTTTACTGCTTTTCTTAAACTGAATAAAGTAGGGTACTCTTCTTCAAATTCATCAAAGAAAGAGATACAATCTAAAATGGTTTTAAGGCTTAATTTTAAGTCGAAAAACTCATCTTCGCTAAAGAAAGCTCCAGTGACTTTTGCCCTTTTAATGAAATGGCTTACATCTATGAAATTACCTGAAGGGAAATATTCTCCGGATTGAAAAATCTTCAGAAATTCATCAGTTTGCAGTAGTAGGGGTTGGAGCTTTTCAAATTTATGGATAAAGCCCATTTTATCAACTATCGCTTGACCCAGGTTGCTACTACACTCAGCAGAAATTAATTCTCTTACTTTATCAAAACCAATCCTTTGTTCAAAATCAAGGGGTAAAATCATAAATTTAATGAGGCTTTATTTTCTATCTCTATCTTTGTGTTTATTGGCATTTTGTACTTGTTCCCGTAAACTCAGTGTGTCTATTACGATATCAAAAACGGTTTCCAATTGATCTGGATGTTCTAAATAATATTTGAAGCTTTCTTTATAAATAGAATCATTTGTATCATAATCATCATAAATTTTCAATTCATAATGACGAAAAACTACTTTAGAGGAATCTTGTTTTAAACCTATGTTTGTGACAATATATTCTGCCATGTATATATCAGAAAGAATGAGTGCCATTTTTTCTTGAGGTATAATACCTTTTGGCCGTTCTTTTTTTCCACTACAGGAAACTATTGTTAATATTGCGATGATGTAGATAAGTTTTCTCATTTTTATATTAATATTACAATTGACTTCATCAAATTCGTTGCCAAATGTATTTTTGTAAACTGATAATGACAATTATCGTTATCTTTTTCGTTTGAGTTTTATGCATGGCAAAATTAACAATTTAAAAGACCTATTATGAGGGAGCTCTTTAAAAAGCTTCGAAAATATGAAATAAAAATTCGGAAAGCCGTAAACAATCAAATGCAGGGCGATTTTCATTCTGTATTTAAAGGTTCAGGCTTGGAATTTGACGATGTGCGTCCATATCAGTATGGAGATGATGTGCGAACCATTGATTGGAATGTTTCTGCCAAAGGGCATGGCACTTTTGTGAAAACATTTAAAGAAGATAAAGAACAGAATGTTTATTTTCTGATAGATGTGAGTGCATCGCAAGAAATTGGCTTAGAAGGCAAGCAAAAATCCGATATAGCGAAAGAGATAGCCGGTGTTTTATGCATTTCAGCATTAAAGGAAGGTAGTCAAGTGGGAATGGTCGGTTATTCTGATCAAAGAGAATTGTATGTGAAACCTGCTAAAGGGCAGAAGCATGGCTATTATGCCATCACCAGACTTTTCGATTTAAAGCCAAAATCTTTAAAAACAAGTTTAGATAAAGGGCTTTCTTATTTACTTGGCCTGGTCAAAAGGAGAAGTGTCATATTTTTGATCAGTGATTTTGTAGATGAAGGATATGAACATCATTTAAGAGCTTTGGCTCGTAAACATGATTTAATAGTCATTCATATTAAAGATAAATTGGAAACGGATTTACCTATGTTAGGTATAGTTCCTATCAAAGATAAGGAGACCGGTAAAACACGATGGGTGAATACTTCAAGTGCGACTTTTAAAAAGAATTTTCAGCAAAAGAATAAAGATCATTCTTCTGAATTAAAGGATATTTGTAAGCGTAATCAAGCAGATTATTTATTGATTGATACACAAGAAGATTATACATCTAAATTAATTAAACTATTTAAAATCAGGAATTTAAGCAAGAAAAAGGCATGAAGAAATATGGGTTGAGCTTAATTTTCAGTCTTGCATTTACTATAAATTTATTCGGACAGCAAATTGAGCCTAAAGGAAAATTCCTTCAGGACAGTATGGCTATAGGAGAACCGGTGCAATACAGCTTAAGTATTCGTTATCCAGCTGATTTCCAAATTTTAATGCCTGATTCTCTTTATGATTATGCTCCTTTTGAATATACTCGAAAGCAATATTTCCAGACTAGAACCGATAGTGTAAAAAGTTTCGATAGTGTAGTTTATACCTTAACCTCTTTTGAAATAGATAAAGTACAGAAGTTAAAGCTGCCTGTTTTTATAGTTAAGGGAAAAGATAGCACTGCTATTTTTGCTGATTTGGATTCTGTGTTTTTGGAAGAGCAGATTCAAGTGGTAAGTGATAGTTTGCAAATGAAAACAGAGACTACCATTTCAAAACTGGATAAGGATTTCAATTATCCTTATCTGATCGCATTTTTGATTGCATTGGGTATAATTATTCTGTTGGTCATTATAATCTTTGGGAAGAAACTTAGAAAGAAATGGCAAATTTGGAGGCTCAATAAACGACATAATAAGTTTAGAACTTCATTTGAAGACAAATTGTCCGCAGTAGGAGATATGCCTGTGGAGAAAATCGAAAAGCTGCTTTACACATGGAAAAAGCATGCTGAATTTATTTCAAAATCTCCTTATGCTAAGCTAACGAGTAAAGAGATAAATCAAATGCAACAAAATGAGGAGTTGTATGAAAATTTAAAATCTATTGATAGAACGATTTATTCATCAAAAGGAAGAGAAAATGCTACAGAGGCCTTCAAATTCCTGTTGAATTATGCCGGTGTTATTTTAGAAGAAAGAATTAAAGTGATCGCTGATGGAAAGTAATAATTGGTTGAGTTTAGATTGGTTTTCCCCTGAAAGGCTTAAAGCTTTCGAATATGAATTTCCTATGGCTTTTTATGCCATGATTGCTTTACCTATTATCTATTTATTGGTAGAGTGGTTGAAAAGTAGGTTTAGCCCCAAAGTACCTGTTGCTTTTAGAGGCGAAGGAATAGGCTTTCAATTTTCTTCTATTCTCCGATTTATTCCTTTAATCCTTCTATTGTTTTCAGCTCTTTTGATGTTGTTGGCATTAGCTCGTCCACAACAAACCAATGAGCGCGTTGAGCAGTGGACTGAAGGAATCGATATCATGTTGGTATTAGATATATCAGAATCCATGAAGATTCAGGATTTTACCCCAAATCGCCTGGAAGCTGCTAAGCAAGTTGCCAATGATTTTATAGATGGTAGATTTCAGGATAGAATAGGGTTGACCATATTTAGTGGAGAAGCATATTCACTTTCTCCTTTGACTACGGATTATAAAATGCTTAAAAATCAGATTACTGATATTGATTTCAAAATGATGGAAGCTTCTGGAACGGCAATTGGAAGCGCTTTGGCTGTAGGAACCAACAGAATGCGGGAGTCAGATTCAAAATCCAAAGTATTGATTTTATTGAGTGATGGGGATAATAACGCAGGAAACATAGATCCTGAAACGGCTGCAAAATTGGCTAATGCTTATGATATTAAAATTTATACCATCGCGATTGGGAAAGAAGGGAAAGTGCCCTACGGAAAAGATTTCTTTGGCAGAACACGCTATATAGAAAATTCCATGGATGTAACAGGTCTAAAAAATATTGCGGAAATAGGAGAGGGTAAATTCTACAGAGCTACTGATAATCAAGCCCTAAAAGAGGTTTTTGATATTATTGATCAATACGAAAAAGCTGAAATCAAAGAAACTCGCTATAAAGACACTAAAGATTTTTATGATGTCTATTTAAAATGGGCGATAGTCTTTTTCTTATTATGGATGCTCACCAAATCGACTTATATCTCTAATGTATTGGTGGATTAAATCAACAAATTTTATTTCAAAGCTTTAATAACGTTATAATCATCTCAGACATTGAAAATGTCGGACATTACAAAACTGTTTTCTGCAAATAATCTCAATCGAATTAGTGTCATAAGATTGTCCGACATAGACTATCGTTATCACTAAACCGTATTTTTTAAAACTAGAAAAAGAAAATTTCTGAAAAAGACTCAATCAATATAATGTCTGACATAATGCAGTTTTCTGATTTTACAAGACTTTAATAGCTTTACAGAGATGTCAGACATTGAAAATGTCGGACATTTATTTGTTAGTACTATGGTCTTTTTAAGCAATCCAAACACTTTTTTGATTGACAAATTCCTTAATTCCCATCTCTGATAACTCCCTGCCATAACCACTCATTTTTACTCCTCCAAAAGGTACTGCCGGATGAGAAGCCATTAATTTGTTAATGTAAACTGCCCCACTTTCCACTTCTCTAACAAGCTTTTTGGCTTTATCTATATCCTTACTCCATAGAGAGCCACCTAATCCAAATCTAGAGTCATTGGCTAGTTCTATGGCATGTTTTTCATCTTTGGCTATTAATACTATTGCTACAGGCCCAAACAATTCTTCTTCGTAAGCCGGCATTTCTGGTTTTACATCAGTTAAAATAGTAGGATCAAAAAACGCTTTATCTCTTTTTCCTCCAATCAATAATTTAGCACCTTTATCTACTGATTTTCGAACCTGTTCTTCCAGTTCTTTCGCTAAATCTTCTCTTGCCATAGAGCCATAATCAAAATCATCACTTGAAGGATCTCCAATTTTGATATTTTCAAATTCTTTTTTGAAAATACTTAGAAAGTCATCTGCTATAGACTCTTCTAAAATAAATCGTTTAGCGGCAATACAACTCTGGCCGTTATTGATCATTCTGGCTTTGGCACCTGTTTTGGCGGCTTCTTTGATATCGGCATCTTTAAGCACAATAAAAGGGTCGCTTCCACCCAATTCTAGAACGGTTTTCTTTAAATTTTTACCGGCTCTTTCCGCTACTTTACTTCCAGCCCCTTCGCTTCCTGTTAGAGTTGCTGCTTTCACTCGCTTATCATCCAAGATCATATTGACTTTTGAAGAAGAAACTAATAGCGTTTGAAAACATCCTTTAGGAAATCCGGCATCTTCAAAGACTTCTTGAATTGCTAAAGCGCATTGAGGAACATTAGAAGCATGCTTTAATAAACCTACATTTCCTGCCATTAAGTTAGGTGCGGCAAAACGAAATACTTGCCAAAATGGGAAGTTCCAGGGCATTACGACCAAAACGATTCCTATTGGGTCATGTGCAATATAGGCTTCACCTTCTGGTACTTTTAGTTTCTTTTCTGATAGAAATTTTTCAGCATTTTCGGCATAATAATCACACGCTAAAGCACATTTTTCTATTTCACCTATGGCTTCTCTTTTCGCTTTACCCATTTCCATGGTCATCAAGCTTGCATACTCTTCTTTTCTATTACGAAGTAAGACCGCTGTTTTCAACATCAGCTCTTTTCTATGAGTGAAATTACTGGTTTTCCAGTCTGTACAAGTACTTTCTGCTAGATCAATTTTCCCTACAATTTCCTTGTCAGTTTCCTCTTCAAATGTTTTTAAAACTTCATCATTGAATGGATTTCTGCTTTCAATAGCCATAATAGTATTGTGGTTTAGTTTAAAAATTATCGAATTACTTTATTTGCATGAATTCCTGCTGCTATCAAAGCAAAGGAAGGTGCAAATAAAACTCCAATAAATGGTATTAGTATAAACAGGTTTAAAGCTAATCCGTTACCTAAAACCAAACCTTTATGCTCAAAAATTTTCATTAAGCTCGATTTTACGTCCAATTGGAAATATTCATTTCTGTAATCCAGCATGGAAGCACCAAAGAAAAAGCTTTCTATCAAAAATACAGAAATGGCAAAGGCAGGGGATAGAAAAGGAATTGATATGCTTAAAATAAGTAATAGCAGGTATAAAATTATGTTGAGATTGATTAGAATAATCCCCATCAGCATGCCTCTGCCTATTTCAGATACCAATCTCATTAAATTAATTGATTTCTTTTGTTGATTTAATATGTTTTGGGTGCGCTCAGATAAAATTGCTAGAACTGGAGCGAATATTATCAAAACAATGTATTTATAAAGATTTATATAAAGTGAAATTAGAAGGATTCTAATAAAAATAGCCGTTAGAATTTGTAAGATGTTTCCCCATTCTTCCCAGTCGTCAGGAAAGCTGAAGGTAGTATAAATTAGGTCAATTAACTTTCCTGTATAGACCCAAGCTATGACTCCTACAAAAATAAATGCAAATAGATTGAAAAAGGCAGAGCTCAAAATAAAGCCTTTCAGATTGTGTTTTCGCACAAATTGAAAGGCTTCATAATAGGCTAAAGTAGATTGACTAAATTCCTGGAAAAATCTTCTCATTTTTCAACAGGGAAATTTGCTGATTCCCAAGCTTGCATTCCTCCAGTGATATTGATAACGTTTTTAAAACCAGCATTCCTCATTTGGCTTGCAGCCGTTTGACTTCTTGATCCTGATCTGCAAATCACATAATAGGTTTTGTCTTTATCAAGTTTTTGGATAGAAGTTGTAAATAGATCGGTTTTTAAAACATCCAGGTTTTCACTACCTGGAATTCTGCCTTCAGCATACTCCTGAGAAGTTCTTACGTCTAAAACAACTTTGTTATTTCCCTCATTAAATGAGATTGCATTTAATTCGCTAACGGTCATATTTTCCTGAGCATTGCCCTGAGAGCAAGCTGAAATCAGAAATATGGATAATATAAAAGTGATTAAGGTTTTCATAGATTTAAATTTAATTCTAATTTACAAAATTAATTATTTAAGGAAATAAGTTTGTGCCAAATGTTACCATTTTTTAAGTATGAAAGACAAGCTATTTAAAATATTACAAAGAGGTTCTCATGATAGTAAACAGAATCTTGCATTTGATTATTTTATTTTCACCTTAATTTTATTAAATGTCATTACATTGGTTTTGGAATCTGTAGATGAAATTTACAGTCAATACAATGAAATATTGGTTAATTTTAATGTCTTTTGTGTCATTATTTTTTCAATTGAATATCTTTTAAGATTATTTGTTTCTGATTTATCCCATCCAAGTAAAAGTAGGTTGAAATCTGCAATAAAATTTATGTTATCTCCATTTGGGATTATTGACTTACTAGCAATCTTGCCATTTTACTTACCAATGCTCATAAAAATTGATTTGAGGTTTATAAGAATTATTAGACTGGTAAGAGTGGTTAGAATATTTAAACTTAACAGATATAATAATTCTTTAAAACTAATTGGAACAGTAATCAAAGAAAAAAAGGAAGAGCTGCTTATCACCGGCTTCGTTACATTTTTAACGTTATTATTAGCTTCCTTTCTAATGTATGCAATTGAGTCAGAACATCAACCGGAAGCTTTTCTTGATATACTCGCCTCATTTTGGTGGGCAGTAGCTACTTTAACCACAGTAGGTTATGGGGACGTTTATCCAATAACCTCTCTAGGTCGTTTTATTGCTGGAATTATTGCTTTAATGGGTATTGGTATAATAGCTCTACCAACAGGAATAATTAGTGCTGGATTTATGAATAAATTAGGAAAGAAAAATGAGGACAATAAATGTCCCCATTGTGGTAAATCAATAAATTAGAAATTAGTTTTCTGATAAGTATCTTTCAAAGATTAATGACTGAAAGTCTGTGGTAAAATATTGAAGAGTTTATTTCATGATTCTAGAATCAAGACTTTTTTATTCAATTAAGATTTGTGATATAGGAGAATTGGTAATAATGTCACCCTTACAGGCCTTAGGTTTTCTGCTTATATCAGAGTTAACATAATTTCGTCCCGAATGGGACTAGGTAATAGCAAGGAATTATCCCTCAAACACATCTTAATCGCATGTTTTGATTAGCGGTTAGACAGTTTCAACCGTTAAACCGCAAGAATACCTTTAAGCTAAAAGAAATAAATAATAAGGTGCCTAGTCATCCATCACCCAACATCCCACAGAATCGAAACTTCCTACTTCGAGCTTCAAACTCCTTTCTTATTTCACCCTTTGGGGGATTTAGGGGCTTTACTGCACTCTTTCAATCTTAGCACCTAATGCATTTAATCTAGCATCAATATTCTGATAACCTCTGTCTATTTGCTCTACATTATGAATTGTACTCTCTCCTTCAGCAGATAAAGCAGCAATTAATAAGGAAACCCCGGCTCTGATATCAGGTGAAGTCATGGAAATTCCTCTTAAATTTATTTGCCTGTCAAGTCCAATAACCGTAGCTCTGTGCGGATCACATAAGATGATTTGAGCCCCCATGTCGATTAATTTATCAACAAAGAATAATCTGCTTTCAAACATTTTTTGATGCACAAGAACCGTTCCTTTGGCTTGTGTTGCCACTACCAAAACAATGCTTAATAGGTCAGGAGTGAAGCCCGGCCAGATAGCATCGGCTATGGTCATAATAGAACCATCAATAAAGGTTTCTATTTCGTAACGTTGTTGTGAAGGAATAAAAATATCATCTCCTCTGAATTCCATCTTAATACCCAGCCTTTGAAAAGTTTCTGGAATGATTCCTAGATGTTCAATTCCAGCATTTTTAATAGTGATTTCGGACTGAGTCATAGCAGCTAAGCCAATGAAACTTCCGATTTCAATCATATCAGGCAGCATGGTATGTTCTGTGCCTTTTAATTCTTTTACTCCTTCTATATGCAATAGATTAGAACCAATACCTTCAATTTTAGCACCCATTCTAACCAGCATTTTGCATAGCTGTTGTAAATAGGGTTCACATGCAGCATTGTAAATGGTGGTTTTACCTTCTGCCATAGAGGCAGCCATTACAATATTGGCCGTTCCAGTAACTGAAGCTTCATCCAAATGAATGTAAGCGCCCTTTAAGCTAGAGGCATCTATGTGATAGTAGTTTTTTTCTGATTCAAAGAGGAATTTTGCTCCTAATTTCTGAAACCCGATAAAGTGAGTATCAAGTCTTCTTCTACCAATTTTATCTCCTCCTGGTTTAGGGATCATTGCTTTTCCAAACCTTGCTAAAAGCGGGCCTAAAAGCATGATCGAACCTCTTAAAGCCGCTGCTTTTTTGGTATATTCAGCAGTTCCAAAGAAATCAAGATTTACCTTCTTTGCAGAAAACTCATAGCTTTCATCTCCGATTTGATTGACTTCAACTCCCAAATCTTTTAGCAAGTCAATTAACTTATTGACGTCCACGATATTGGGAACTTTATGAATGGTAACTTTTTCAGGAGTTAATAAAACAGCGCAAAGAATTTGTAATGCCTCATTTTTTGCACCTTGAGGATGTATTTCACCAGAGAGTTTTTGCCCTCCGGTAATTTTAAATGATGCCATTGATTAGTTTCTTCTTCTTTTTGGATTACTTCCTTTATTTGTTCTTTTGCCTTTATTAGTGTTTTTTGGCCTGTTGTCTTTAAAAATGGCATCAAAACCGTTGGTAGCTTTTACATGCTCAATATCAACAGATAATTTACCATCTGACAATTGTTTGATATTATCAGCAATGGCTTCCTCTGTTACATTGTCTCTGTTCCATGTGGTATAGAAAGTTTTCATCAAACGACCTATATAATAAACAGCAGCTTGTTTTTCTTCAGGATCTTCAATGCTGATAGCCTTTTCAACCAATAATTCAAT
Source organism: Marivirga sp. (assembly GCF_024636815.1). GTDB lineage: Bacteria > Bacteroidota > Bacteroidia > Cytophagales > Cyclobacteriaceae > Marivirga. The sequence continues at coordinate 3,750 of NZ_JAGXGF010000051.1, read as the reverse complement.
ATTTCGTCCGTAATGCTTGAATTTTACTTCATCTGTTGCATATTTAACAGGCTGTGGTTTTTTACCTAAAATTTCTTTTTCAGGCATAGGATAGGGACTGTCAACATCTAAATTAAAATCGGACATGATGTATAAATCATCCCAATATTTCTGCATGTTATCGTTATTATGATCCTTAGGACCACTACTTAATTGCTTTATTAAATCCACAACAGTATTGGCCATTTTATTACGCGTCTCTTTATCCTCTACAGTGCGCAAATGTTTAACCAACATTTGGACATTGCGTCCATACTCTTTTAATTTCATTTCAGGTCTCTGGGTATTATAATCTAACATAGTCTTAGCTTCTTCTTTCACAAAGATAGAAAATTAGAAAGAAATAACAGGCATTACAATTTTAAGCTGAGAAATTTAAATTATCATGATGTATTTAGACCCTTAAACTCTTTTCATCAGTTAAATCCTAACGCTTATATAAAATTGATTGGCAGACTAATTAGAAATGACCACTTTTGGGATTGATGTAAAACCAAAATTCAATCATTATGAAAATAAATTTTTTAGGATTAGTAATGGCAATGTTGATGAGTTCGGTTATTGCCTTTGGGCAAACGAAAGATCGTTGGCAACAAGCTATTAAATATGAAATGGAAATTGATATGGATGTGGAGACACACCGATTTGATGGAGAGCAAAAGGTGGTTTATACCAATAATTCTCCGGATCAATTGAATAAAGTATTTTATCACCTTTATTTCAATGCATTTCAACCCAATAGTATGATGGATGTTCGGTCTAGAACTATCAAAGATCCAGACAGAAGAGTAGGAGATAGAATAAGTAAATTAAGCGATGATGAAATAGGCTATCAAAAAATTAAAAGCTTAAAACAAAATGGTAAAGCGGTTGATTTTGAAGTAGTGGGTACTATCCTTGAAGTTGATTTAAATAAGCCAATTAATTCTGGTGAGTCAGTGACTTTTGAAATGGAATTTGAAGGTCAAGTGCCTGAGCAGATTAGAAGGTCAGGTCGAAATAATGCTGAAGGAATCAGCTACTCTATGGCTCAGTGGTATCCAAAGATGTCAGAATATGATTACCAGGGATGGCATTCAAATCCTTATATCGGAAGAGAATTTCATGGTGTTTGGGGAGATTTTGATGTAAAAATTACTATCGATGAAGATTATGTTTTAGGCGGTACTGGTTATATTCAGAACCCTGAAGAAGTTGGACATGGCTATCAAAAAGAAGGCACAGAAGGGGGCAAAGGAAAAAAAGGGAAATTAACCTGGCACTTTAAAGCACCACAAGTAATTGATTTTATGTGGGCTGCTGATCCTGATTACAAACACGTAAAAGCTCAAGTCCCAAATGGCCCTGAATTGCATTTTTTATATCAGGAAAATGATAAAACTAAAGAAAACTGGGAAAAGTTACCTGAGTATACTGTTAAAGCCTTCGAATACATGAATAAAACATTTGGAAAATATCCTTATGATCAATATTCAGTAATTCAAGGTGGAGATGGTGGAATGGAGTACCCGATGTCTACTTTAATTACAGGGGAAAGAAGCTTAGGAAGTTTAGTGGGAGTTACGGTTCATGAAATGTTCCATAGCTGGTATCAAGGTGTTTTGGCATCAAATGAATCTCTATATGAATGGATGGATGAAGGCTTTACTTCTTTCGGAGCAGCTGAAACCATGAATGTAATTATGGAGCAAGGACAAGAAAATCCTCAATCAGGAAACTACCGAGGATATTTAGCACTTGCAGAAAGCGGCTATGAAGAGCCATTAAGCACGCATGCTGATCATTATGTTACAAATTATGCTTATGGAAGAGCTGCATATTCCAAAGGAGCTACTTTCTTAGGTCAGTTAAGATATATAATGGGAGAAGATGTTTTCTATCCAGCTATGAGAACTTATTTCAATGAATGGAAATTCAAGCATCCTAATCCTAATGATTTCATCAGAGTAATGGAAAAAGCTTCAGGCTTGGAATTAGATTGGTATAAAGAATATTGGGTAAATTCAACTAAGCAGATTGATTATGGAATTAAATCAGTTCTGGAAAGTAATGGCAAAACATTTGTAACCTTAGAAAAAGTTGGTGAAATGCCAATGCCACTGGAAGTTTCCATTACTTATAATGATGGCAATAGCGAAATGATTTATATTCCTTTAAGAATTATGAGAGGTGAAAAATCATTTGATTCAAATGTTAAAACATTGGCCGATTGGCCTTGGGTATTCCCAACTTATACTTTTGAATTAGATCAACCGGCTTCTAACATTAAAAGTATGGTTATAGATAAAAATGAAGGTATGGCGGATGTTGATAGAGAAAACAATATTTTTAATGCAGAGAAACATTTAGAACCAACATTTAACAAATAATTATATAAAATCAATAAAAAAGTCTTTACAGGAAATCCAGAAAGCCATTAGCTTTCGTAAATTGGACAAACTGTAAAGACTTTTTTATTATGGATACTCAATCTACATCATCAATTCAATGGAAGCAAATGATCAGCCTTTTGGCACTATATGCTTCTGTTATTATTGGCTGGATAGCCTATCACAGATATCAGCCAGCCCTGCTAGATACTTTTAATATGACAGAGTTTGAACCTATGTTAATCTGGGGACAGGCCATTATATTAATTCTCACTCCACCTTTAGCGGGTTATCTAGGTGATAAATATCGAAATAAATTAGGTAACAGATTGCGGATCATTACTTTGGGGGTAAGTTTTGCAGCTATGATTTTTATGACAGTGGCTTTTACTTTAATTGTAAATCCACCTCGATCATTCGTCATTTATGCACTTCCTGTATTGGTGATATTATGGTTGTTTGCTATGAGTTTGTTTACCAGTCCTGCTATTTCTACTATAGAAATGTTTAGTCCTAGCACTAAGTTACCTATCACGGTTGCGGCTTTAACGATTACTTCAGATTTACTTTATTCACTAGAGCCGGTTATTGTAGATATAATAGATTTCTTGGGTGGCGCAGCTACTTTTGCAGTAGGAGGTATAATCGTTTCAGTCTCAGGTTATTTGCTTCGTAAAAATTCTTTGAAACTTACCGATGATGGTCAGGAAACCAGACCTGATGATTTTAGACCTAAATCTAAAATGGGTAAAGTGATTTTGTTAGGTGTAGGAATGGGATTATTTTCTGGGATAATTATTGAAGTTTTCCCTGAATATTTAAATAAGCTTCAATCAATTATGGGGATGAGTGGACAGTGGGTTTCTTCCTTAGTATTGATACTTACGGCTATTTTCTCAATTATTATCAGTAGAAAAGTAACGAAGGATAATATCGTAAAATTATTATTAATCGGATTAGTCTTCGCAGGCATAAGTACTGTTGGAGTTTTTACCATTCCTAGTAATATGCTCATCATAATAGCACTCATTATTTTCGCAGTATTTTATGCTATGATAAATGTCACCGCCTTACCACTAGCATTGCAAAATACCAGTGTAAAACAAAAGGTATTAGGTGTTGGGGTATTTTTCTGCGGGTTTGAAATCCCGAATAGTCTGATTGATGTTTTATTTCTCTAGGAGTAATTCAAAGTCAATTTAATAATAACCTGAGTTTCTATGTTGAAAAACCAGACAAAAGGTAATTTATTTTCTTTTTTTGCCTTTTTTAGGCGTAGTTGTCCTATGATAAAATTTTAAGTTTGTCAAGGGTGGCTTAGGTTTGTGCGCTGTTTTGTGCG
>NZ_JAGXGF010000004.1 GCF_024636815.1 Marivirga sp. | reverse complement strand
TTAATAGTTTTCATGTGCTTTTTTTGTTTTTAAGTTGTCACATGGAATCTTTGATTAAAAATTCAACTTCTTTTATTGTAAAATTCGAAGTTCAATTTTCAATGTCGATTTCATGTTTTTTAGATTTTTTGTTAAAATATTGTTTTGATATTGTTTTGATATTGTTTGTATAGCTAAGACGCTGCCAAAAATTGAATAGTTGCAGATATGCGTTTAAACAGGTTTAAACGAGTTTTTTGAATTTTAAGAATAAGAAAAGTGTTCAAATATGAACACAAAAAATCCCAAGTGCGGACATTTACCTTACATATTGATTGAGACTATTCATAACTCCACTATAGTATCCAGTGCCAAATAAATTCAAATGAACCAGTAAAGGATAAATATTGTAAAGGGCAATTCTATTTTGAAATCCGGGAGCTAGTTGGAATTGATGATTGTATGCATCGTAAAATCTGGAATCAAAGCCACCAAAAAGATGTGTAAATGCTATATCCGTTTCTCTAAAATTATAATGAATGGATGGATCAATCAAATAAGGAGTGTCCTTCTCTCCTATCATAAAATTACCACTCCACAAATCACCATGCACCAAAGACGGCTGCGTGTCTGGCAAGATTTCTTTTAATTTTAAAAATAATTCTTCGAATTTACTGATCTCTTGAGATGAAAAGTATTCACTTTTCGAAGCTAATTCAATTTGAGGCTTTAGTCTTTGATGAATAAAAAAATCAATAAAATCAGTAGCTTTTTCATTTGTCTGATGCAAACTTCCAATGAAATTACTTTGATGCCAACCATAATAAGATGCTGGCTGTTTGTGCATTTCAGCCAACTGATATCCAAAATGCTCCCAGGCTTTGGAGGTTTTTAAGCCACTTACTATATACGGTAAAACCAGGATTTCATAATTATCGATTTTTTCAAATGCGATTACCTTTGGCGTAGCTATACAATTCAAATTAGCAATTGCGTTCAGTCCATCTACTTCCTTTTCAATAATTCCGTCCACCTTTTCATTATACTTGATGAAAAACTGATCATTTCCAATTGAGTAGCGATAGGCGTCATTAATACTACCTCCTCCAACGGGGAAAAATTGATGGATTTCCTTTTGATGCAAAGAATTTAAAAATTGGTTTATCGGTTCGGGAATCATAATGCAGTTAGTATTTTTATAATGAGTTTTTTAAATTAATTATTTTGCAAATTGGTAATGAAGTCAAAAAAAAATATACGTAATTCACCTTATTATTAATAAAACAATCTTTATTTAATTCTACATTAAAGTTCTAAAAATTAAAATACAATGAAAATATCAATGATAGTGGCAAAGGCAAATGATAATGCTATTGGTAAAAACAATGACATGATCTGGCACTTGCCAGATGATTTGAAATATTTCAAAGACAAAACCCGGAACCACCATATCTTAATGGGAAGAAAAAACTTTGATTCATTGGGAGAAAAATACCAGCCGCTACCTAAAAGGATCAATATTGTCATCACAAGAAACCAAGAATGGAGCCATGATGGGGTGAAAGTATTTCATAATATTCAAGACGGAATCGCTTTCGCCAATGGAAACAAGGAAGAAGAATTATTCATTATAGGTGGTGGTGAAATTTACAAAGAGGGATTAAAATTTGCAGATAGATTATACGTCACAGAAGTAGATGCCGATTTTCCAGATGCTGAAGCCTATTTCCCTGACTTTGATGAGTCTCAATGGAAAGAAATTAGTAGAGAACATCATCCTCAAGATGAGAGACATGCTTTTGAGTTTGATTATGTAGTTTATGATAGAAAATAATCGTATTCATTACACCCTCTCACAGTAGACCCTATTGCTAAACAGTTTACATTTTGTTATATTTAGTAACTTATGTAATCACCATTTGTTATTACCATATATACTTTCGAGTTTAATATTAATGTATGTCCAAAGAGCTCCCTATTACTTTAGAAGAATTCATGGAATTATCTCTGGACATCGTATGCATTATTGATAAAAACGGGTATTTCTTATCTGTAAGTCCTTCCAGTAAAAAAATATGGGGGTACAAGCCATCTGAATTGGAAGGAAAATTATTCTTGAATTTTGTGGCTCCGCAAGATGTAGATGCCACTGCCAAACTTTATGAAAAAATTTTAAAGGGAAAAGAGGTCGCTTATTTTGAAAACTACTATATTCATAAAAAGGGTCATGTAGTTCCAATAATTTGGTCAGCTAAATATGATAAAAAAAAGGAGTTAATCTACTGCATTGTCAAAGAAAGTACGCCCCTAAAAAAGGAAGGGAATGAAAAAAAGAATATTTTAGAATCCTCTCAGGCACTTATCAACGGCACCCAAAATCTAATCTGGAGCATTAATAAAGACTACAAATTACTAGCCTGTAACCAGGCTATGAGAGATCGATTTCGAAATGATCTTAAGTTTGATTTAGAGATAGGTCAAAACATGTTGGAAATCCCATTATTAAATGAAGAATATCTCAAAAACTGGAAAATACTATATGACAGATGCTTAGAGGGTGAAGCAATAAATATTGAAATCCCCCCTACTGAAAATAAGCGGGTGAATCCTGCTTGGATTCAAGCCAACCTCACTCCTTTTTATGAAAATGGCAATACAATTGGTTTAGTTTGCCATAGTTCTGACGTAACAGAAAAAAAGAATATTGAATTCGAGCTTAAAAAAAATAATGAATTAGTTCGGAATATTTTAGAACATATCCCAATGGGTGTGGCTGTAAATGAGATTAGCTCAGGCAAGCAATTACTCATGAACCGTGAATTTAGTGAAACATATGGTTGGCCTGAAAAGGAATTAACGGATGTGGAAACATTTTTTAAGAAAGTATATCCTGATTCTGACTACAGAAAAGAAATATCAGAACGAATATTTACTGATATTGAGAGTGGAGATATGAACAGGATGAGTTGGAGTGAAATCAAAATTTATACTCAAGAAGGAAACATCAAATATATAGACGCCAAAAACATACCTCTTATTGAAGAGGACCTAATGATCTCTACGGTAATTGACGTTACCGAAAAAGTTCAAAATAAACAGGGAATAGAAAAAGCCTTAGACGAAAAGGAAGCCATTTTGGAAAGTATTTCTGATGCTTTCTATGCTCTAGACAAAGACTACAATTTTACTTTTTTAAACAAAAGTGCACTAAAAGCCATAAGAGAATCTAAAAATGATCTCATTGGTAAAAATATTTTCAATGTATTTCCTCGGCTTAAGAAAACCGTTTTTGAAGAAAACTTGGATAAAGTAAAAGAAAGCGGGCAACCTTCACAATTTGAATTCTATTTCCAATATTACGACCTATGGTTTGACGAAAACATTTCTCCCAGTCAAGATGGATTTTCAGTATATTTTAAAGACATCACCAAAAGAAAAGTAATTACTCAAGCATTAAAAGAAGCTTATGAAAAAGAGAATGAAATTTTAGAAAGCATTTCCGATGCATTTGTTGCTGTAAATAAAAATTTAGAATTCACTTACTTAAATAAAAAGGCTGAAAAATTTCTGGATACCAAAAAGGAAAAAGTCTTAGGTAAAAATATATGGGAGCTAGTTGGATATGCCAAAGGCAGTATAGCAGATATAGAATTAAATAAATCTCTTGAAAAAAATGAACCCAGGGTATTCGATTACTATAATGAATATTTCAAGATTTGGTATAATATTAAAAGTTACCCTACAAAAAGTGGGCTCTCCATTTATTTCAGAGATATTACCCAAGAAAAAAAATATCAAGATCAACTTGAAAAGTTAAATCGTGAGCTTCAGCTATATACTGGGAAATTAGAAGAAAGTAATAAGGAATTAGAACAGTTTGCTTATATCGCTTCGCATGACCTGCAAGAACCCTTAAGAATGGTATCAAGCTTCATGATGCAACTACAAAAAAAATACGAGGATCAATTAGATGATAAAGCACAAACGTATATCAATTTTGCAGTTGATGGGACCCATAGGATGCGCCAAATCATAACTGACTTATTGGAATTTTCCAGAGCGGGTACCCAAAATGAAAAGCTTGAAAAATTAGATTTAAACGAAGAATTAGCAGAAGTATTAAGTTTGTTTCACACTAGTATTAATAAGAAAAATATAGATTTAGAAATAGAGGAACTCCCTGAAATATTTTATTCTAAAACAGCCATAAGACAACTCTTCCATAATTTAATAGGGAATGCCATAAAATATTCGAACAAGAATGAAAAACCGAAAATTGAAATAAAATGGAATAAAAATATAAAAGAATTTCAATTTGAAATAAAGGACAATGGAATTGGAATAGATAAAAAAAACCATAAAAAAATCTTTCAAATATTCCAGCGCTTACATTCGAAATCCGAATATTCAGGAACTGGACTAGGATTAGCTATTTGCAAAAAGTTAGTAGAAAGATACGGAGGTAACATTTGGGTGCAATCTCAATTAGGAAGAGGGAGTAGTTTTTTCTTTACTTTGCCTAAGAATTAAAATATGAATAAAAAAAATATACCCGTTATAGGGATCGGTGCATCTGCAGGTGGACTTGAGCCCCTTGAACTATTTTTTAATAAAGTGCCTGATGATTCAGGATATACATATATTGTAATTCAACATTTGGCTCCTGACTATAAAAGCTTGATGGATGAATTGTTGGCTCGTCATACCAATCTTCCTATAAAAATAATAGAAGATGGATTAGAGATTGAACCCAATACAATTTACCTCAACCCTCCAAAATACTTTGTTAGCATATCTTCAAACCACTTATATCTTAAAGAAAAGGATGATAGAAAGCTTAGTTTTCCAATTACAGGATTCCTGCAGTCATTGGCAGAAGATAAAATGGAGGAATCAGCAGGCATCATTTTATCTGGAACGGGCAGTGATGGTTCGGATGGGATAAAATTCATAAAGGAAAAAGGTGGAATAGTATTAGTGCAGGACCCTGCAACTGCAAAATTTGATGGTATGCCGAAAAACGCTATTTATACGGGTGCTGCAGATAAAATATGTGATGTAGAAAAAATGCCATTTGAACTAGATTTATTTTTTAAAAGTCATCAAAAACTTAAATTAATTGACTTTAAAACGGAAGAGAACAGCCGGTTAATAAGTAACATTCTAAAAGAAGTAAAGAAAAATACCAAAATAGACTTCTCGGGATATAAATTTTCCACCATCTATCGTAGAACGGTGAAAAGAATGGGCCTGGAAGGTAGCAAAGATTTAGAGGACTACTACAAATATATCTGTAGTACCTCAAACGAAAGTTATCTTTTAGCTAAAGAACTTTTAATTGGCGTTACTCGGTTTTTCAGAGATCACGAAACATTTCATATTTTAAATGAAGAGGTAATTCCTCAGCTAATAGAACAAACATCAGCAAATAGAAATATTAGAATTTGGGTGCCCGCTTGTTCCAGTGGAGAAGAGGCCTATTCTATTGCTATTTTATTAAAAGACTACCTTAAAAAAAACAGATTACAATATGATGTAAAAATATTCGCTACCGATTTAGATGTAGATGCCATTAGAATGGCTGGGAATCAAATATTCCCTGAAAGCATATCAAATGAGGTTCACCCCTATTTATTACATGCTTATTTCCTCCCCACTAAAGGAGGATATAAAGTTGCCAAGGAAATAAGGGATATGATTACTTTTTCAGTTCATAACATTATTCAAAATCCTCCATTTAATAAAATAGATTTCTTAAGCTGTAGAAACTTTCTTATTTACCTTAATCAAGATATTCAAAGAAAATTATTCTCTGCCTTTCAGTATGTTTTAAATCCCGGAGGTTTCTTGTTATTGGGTTCGAGTGAAACCATAGGAGAATTAGGTGACAATTTCAGTGAATTTAATAGGAAGCATAAAATCTATACCAACAAAAACAATTTAAAAGTTCTTTCAGACAGCCAAAAGTTTGCAGACCATAAATTGACAAGGAGTACATTTGAAACTCCAGAACCAACAAACCAAATAAGAGCTAAAAACTCTCCTAAAACTGAAAAAAGACATATACAAAATATTCAAGAATTCCTTATCCAGCAGTATGTACCTGACGCTGTTGTTTTTAATTCTTCTTTTGAACTAATACACACAACAGGGAACACTAATAAATGGCTGAAATTACCAATAGGCGAGTTCAGTATGAATATTTTGAGGATGATTCCTGAAAAAGTAAGTCTAATATTTGAATTAACTGCTAATAAATTAATACAAAAAAAAGAAGCGGTCAGTCTCAAAAATGTAGAGATACAAGATGACATGGCTAAAATTTTTGATTCACATCACATCAATATCCATTTTAAACAATTAGAAATCAGCGGTACGCCATTATTTATCGCCTTTTTCATTAGCACCGAAAAGCAGCACACTAATATAAAACCTGCCAAAATCGATTTGGACTTAGCTTCAAAAGAACGCATCGAGCTATTGGAGCATGAATTAAAACACAATAAAGAAAACTTACAGTCCACTATTGAAGAACTAGAATCAAGTAATGAGGAATTACAATCTTCAAACGAAGAATTGCAAACCTCAAATGAAGAATTAGAATCGGTCAATGAAGAATTATATTCCGTAAATGCTGAATTCCAAGAAAAGGTGGAGGAGTTGTCAGAAACAAATAATGATTTAGATAATCTTATTAGAAGTACAAACATTCCTATACTATTCTTAGATAATGAATTAAATATCCGAAGATTTACTCCAGCGGTTAAGGGAATTCTGAATTTACTCCCTCAAGATATTGGAAGACATATTAGTCATTTTAAATCACAAATTCCGCTGGTACAAATTGTTGAGAAAATCAACGAAGTTCATAAAACTCAGCGACCAATCGAGACAGAAGTTGAAGATCAAAGTGATCGGAAATTCGTGATGAGAATTTCTCCATTCAAAAAAAATAAGGATGAAACAAAAGGGATTGTCATTGCATTTATTGAAATCACTGCCTATGCTAAAGCAAGAAGCGACTTAAAAACATCTAATAAAGCACTTAAAAACATCAATTTAAAGCATGAAACTCAACTAGAACTATTAAAAATCATCACTAATAATTCTATTGAAATAATAAGTGTCCACGATTTAGATGGAAATTTTGTATACGTTTCACCCTCAGCCAAAACAATTATTGGCTTTGAACCAGATGACCTGATTGAAAAACACCCATTTGAATTTTTAAATACTAAAAAACAAAATCAAATGTGGGAAGAATCATTCAATAAAGTGAAATCTGGAGGTTCAATTGGTAAAATTCAGTTAGAGGCTTTTACTAAAACGAATCAAAAGGTTTGGCTTGAAGTAAGATTAACTGCTATATATAATAATAAGGGTGAAATCGAGCAAATTATAGCGAATACAACAGATATAACGAAAAGAATTTATTTTGAATTTGAACTTCAAAAACTTTCATTAATAGCTCAGCAAACAAGGAATTCAGTAATCATTACGGATTTGGATGGAAGAATTAATTATGTTAATGACTCATTTTTGAAATTAACCGGATACAGCGAGGCCTATGTTATGGGCAAAAAGCCAGGAGAGTTTTTACAAGGTGAAGAAACCAATCCAAACACCATAAAAAAGATGGGGAAAGCCATTGCTAATTATGACGGATTTGAGGTTGAGATTGTAAACTATAGTAAATCAGGTCATAAATATTGGACTAATATCATTTGTGAGCCCATGTTTGACCGAGATGATGAAATAATGGGTTTTTTCTCCATACAATCTGAAATCAGTCACAAAAAGGATTATGAAGAACAAATAGAGTCTTTAAATCAATTACTTAAGTCAAGAAATAATAAGCTATCTGAATTGAATAAATCATTGGAAGAATTTGCCTATATCACTTCACATGATTTAAAAGAGCCTGCGAGAAATATCAAAAGTATTTTGCAATTGATTTTGAAAAAATCCGATGGTCAGTTGGATACAAAACTTGCAAATTACATGGACATGGCGGTTTCAGCTGGAGATAAAATGAATCAGCTGATCAATTCTTTATTAGAGTTTTCAAGATCTGGAGTGCTAAATGAAGATCTACAAACTATCAAGGTTAAAGACGCAATTAAGGAATTAAAATTTTCATTAAATCCACTAATCCAAGAACATAAAGCAGAAATCATATTAAAAGATCATATTAGCATGTTTCAAGCCTACCCTATTTTATTTGGAAGATTAATTCAAAATCTAGTACAAAACGCAATAAAATATCGTTCTGACGCAAATCCTAAAATAGTGATTACCGCAGCTGAAAATGAAATGTACTATATTTTTTCTGTAGCTGATAATGGAATTGGTATTTCTGAAAAAGATTTTGAAAGAATTTTTAAAGTTTTCCAGAAACTTCATAATAAAGACGCACAAAGTCATGGTATAGGTTTGGCAGTCTGTAAAAAGATAGTAGAAACCCATTTAGGCCAGATTGAAGTTGAAAGCCAGGAAGGACTTGGTTCAATCTTTCATTTTACAATCAGTAAACAATTACAATAAATCTAATTCGTTTATAAATTCTTACCTACTGGAATTTATATAATAATTGACTCAACCATACTTACATTTTTGCAATAATCCCCATTTTTTATGTTATCAAACGAAAATAAAGACTTTAATATATTATTAGTTGAGGATAATCCCGGTGACCAAATAATGGTATCTGATAATCTTCATGAAGAGTTTCCAAGATTGGACCTAGATGTAGCTAATAACTTTAAAGAGGCAAAAATTTCACTTAATAATCCATCAAAATCTTATAAAATTATCTTATTAGATTTAAGTCTGCCTGACATTGACCATAATACTTTATTAAAGGAAATTTTATTACTTGCACCCAATATACCTATCATAATTTTGACAGGAAAGGATGATATTCATACTGCCATTCAATCTTTAACATTGGGATGTACAGATTACCTCCTAAAAGATGATCTTAACAGCAAAAGATTAAGAAAAAGTATAACCTATGCCTTTGAACGCAAACACATAGATAAACAATTGGGATTATCTGTAAAAAGATACCAACAGCTTTTCCAATTGAATCCTCAACCGATTTGGGTAATCAATAGTAAAACAGGCGATTTCCTTGAAATCAATAATTCAGCATTAGATAAATATGGATATTCTAAAACTGAATTTTTAAATATGAAAATTCAGGATATTGATTTAAATTATGATAAGGAAAAATTAATTTTTCATCTATCAAAAGATGAAGTATTAAAAAATGAAAATCTTAATCAACATAAACTTAAAAGCGGGCAAAAAATTCAAGTAAAGCTTTATGGTAACTTTATTGATTATCAAGGAATTGAAGCTGTTTTACTGATGGCTATTGATTTAAGTGAAACAGAATCCTATATCCGTCAAATAGAAATCCAAAATCAACAATTAAAAGATATAGCCTGGGAACAATCTCATTTGGTTCGTGCACCTTTAACCAGAATGATGGGCATAATCAATAGAATAGAAGAAAAATATTTGATACATATCAATGAAATCGATGAAGAATGTGCATTCTTACTTAAAAATGCACTGAGTTCATCCCATGAAATTGATGAGGTCATTAAAAGTATTGTAAAAAAGACGAGTAATGGAAAGAAATGAACTCTAATCCATGATAGTATTAATTTTTAAATTAATCTTAAAACAAATCTCATAATATTACTCTTTTGTTTCAAATAAGTCTTCAATAAAGGTATATCCTGCCAGCGTTGAATAAATCGCATTCATTGGCTGTCTAAAACCATGACCTTCATTTGAAGCTTCTACATACCATACCTTTTTATTCGCTAATTTCATTTGCTCAACCATTTGCCTTGATTCACTTACAGGTACTCTAGGATCATTTTTTCCTTGAATGATCAACAATGGGATATCAATTTTATCTACGTGATTTATAGGTGAAATACCCTCTAGAAAAGCTCTCATTTCGGGATCTCTTTCATCTCCATATTCAGCCCTTCTCAAATCTGTTCTATATTCTTCTGTATTCTCCAAAAAACTAACAAAATTTGAAATACCCACTACATCAATACCACCCAAAAGGCGATCAGAAAAATGCGCTGCGGAAGCTAAAACCATATAACCACCATATGAGCCGCCAGAAATCATTACTCTTTCCTCATCTAAATCAGGATGATCTGCTATCCAATCCAGTAAGGCTCCAATATCCTTTACAGCATCCTCTCTAGATTTACCATTATCTAAAAGCGTAAAGGTTTTTCCATAACCAGTCGATCCTCGTACATTAGGTGCGATAAATGCAATTCCTTTATTTAAAGGAATGATCCAATCAAGATTTCGATTGATGCCTTTTTGACTCTCAGGGCCTCCATGAACAAAAATGACAACTGGATATGGCTTATCGAAATCTTCATTAGGACGATGCAGATAGGCCGTAATCTCTCGCCTTTTTCCAGTCGTGGAATCCATATCGAATGTAGGATAATGAATTATTTCAGGATCGGGTAAGTTTATATCATCTCGAGCTGATGACCATTGAGTTAATTTCTTTTTCTTTAAATCATAACTATAAATAGAAGTGCTGTTGGAAGGTCTTGTAAGGTTAAATCCAATTATATTTTCTTTAACCGGATGAAATTGAGCAAACCTCACCTCACCTACTGGAAGGTTATCAATTTTTTCAAAAGTATTATTCTCAAGATTATAAAATTGCAATTTCCCCACTCCATCTTCATTAACATGGAATTTGAGCCATTTTCCATTAGGTGACATTTCAAGATTTGAAATATCCCAGTTTAAACTTTTATTTAAAATATTGTCAACACCTGTTTCCAAGTCTCGGACTCTTAAATTCTTAAATTCAGATTTAAAATCACTTATATAATACATTTTTGTTCCCTCGGCATTCCAAAGGAGATCTTGATAAACTGCATTTTCAGTAGAATCTATAACAAATGCTATTTTTTCAGAAGTGTTAAGGTCAAGGATAAAAGCCTTTATATCAACAACAGAAATCCCATGATAAAGTATTATTTGTTCTGAATTTGGAGACCAATTTCCTGTCCGCCAAAATCCATCTGATTTATAAATTAATTTTTTTGAATCAGGACTATCAGGATTCATAGTGTAAATATCAAAATCAGTTTGATTTCTTTCATTACTGCTAAATGCTATTTGATTTCCCGATTTGTTGAAATTAAAAAAGCTATGCTTGCTAGTCCCATCTGTAATTAGATCAGATTTCCCTGTTTCTAAATCAAATCGGTAATATTGATGATTTTCATTCCCATCAAGATCCATTCCGTATAAAAGATATTTTTTATCTGGATTTGGATTGAAAATATATCCTCTGGCATTGTTGGGTAATCCTTCAATTATTTGGGGTTCATCATTTTCAGATTTCAAATTGTGTAGTTTGGCTCTAAATTTTACAATTTTCAACACATACATGCTTTCATCATATGGAGACCAATTATATAATCGAACTTCATCCTGAACCTCACTCATTAACCCATATACTTCTTTGGCATAAGAAAGAGGGAGTCTATCGACATTTTCTGCTGTAATCGCAGGGGGACTGGGAATTCCAATAATTCCTAAAGAAACTATAATAATCAAAATAACACCTAGGATTGATATACCAATCCATTTTAGAATCTTCTTGAAAGTTTTCATACTCCTTATTTTAATGACAATTGACTGGTTGTCTTTTCATTATCTTTAATGAAATAAGAATAAAAATACAGAAGTAAATTTTTAATTGCAATCCCAGAATTCAGGGATTGATTAAGAATAATTAAATTGAAAATGTGGTGGGATTTCAATTTAAACTTCCGCTTATTTATTGATATTAGCAGAATTCTAAATCAAGGAATTGAAAACATAAAGTTCAGACTACAAAACAGGCAATCGCCCATATTTATAAACTAACTCTGCAGTATTTTTAGCATTAAATTTCAACAACAGATTTTTTCGGTAAGTTTCTACCGTATTAAAAGTAATTTTCAATTTTTCGCTTGTTGCTTTTGAACTGTATCCTTGGGATAGTAATTCTGCAACTTCTTTCTCTCTTCTGGTGATTTTATTAGGAAGTGATAAAAGTTTAAATTTTTCAGGATTGGCTTTAATATAAACCTCTTTGATTTTTAGTAATAAATACTGCACCTTCTTCGAAAGTCTTTTTATTTCCACTTGCTTCATTCCAGTTGAATCAAACCAAATACAAAGCAAAAGATAACTTACAGGCTCATACTGTTTGGCATCTAAAATCACAGAATGATACTCAACCGGAATTTCCTGTCTTTCATGATTAAAAACTGCAGCAGAAACCTTAAAACATGCTGGATCTAATATGTAGTTAGGAGATTGTCGGAACTGTTCAGCTTGACTATTCATACTTTCATAAATTGGAATTAATAGCCGTGGAGGAATGATGGTTTGAAAGAAAACTAAGCCTTGTTTTAAAAAGCTATCATACTTATGACCTAGAACCCTCTCTACAGATGGGCTTATAAATATAAAATCATGAGAATAAAGCCAGAAAAGGGCGCAAAATGAATTGGGAATATTCTCCAATTCCTGAATATATCGTTCTATTTCACTTTTATAAAATGAGTCCTTAATTTCCGAAAATATATGATTTTCCATTTTACATATATAATTATTTAATGAATATATAACAAACACATATAAAAAAGAAGAATATTCAAAATAAAATACATGCCGAGTTCAAATCAAGTCACTTCCATTTATAAAAATTCGTTTATAAACATAGATATCTTTTAGTAGTATTGTATACAATGAAAACAGCTCAACAATATTTAATATTGGTATATTTTATTTGTGGATTTTTGCCATTATCCCATGCCCAAAATCAGGCACAACATACTGAATATAACCTCCAACAAACTAAGGAAAATATTGTGTTGGATGGTGAATTGAATGAATCTATCTGGCAAAACACCGAAGTAGCTACTGATTTCTACATGAATATTCCTCAGGATGACCGCCCGGCATCTTTGGAATCAGAAGTAAGGATGACTTATGATGAAAAGAATTTCTACTTTGCAATCACTTGTTTCGATGGGCAAGAGGGTTATGTGGTACAGTCTTTACGTAGAGATTGGGACTGGCCCCTAAATGAAAATTTTTCTATCTATTTAGACCCTTATAATGATTTCACAAATGGCTTCTCCTTTGGCATTACCCCCTATGGAGTACAAAGGGAAGGTACGATAGACGAGGGAGTAAATGTAAATGAAGACTGGGATAACAAATGGTATTCTCATGTAAAGCGGTATGAGGACCGCTGGATAGCAGAAATTGCTATTCCGTTTAAGTCCATAAGATATAGCGATGAAAATAAGATTTGGAATATGCAGTTTTTCCGAAATCATTTAAAAAGAAATGAAAGAAGCTCATGGATTGCTGTGGAACAACAGTTCACTCCTTCAGCCCTAACTTTTTCAGGAAAGATCTTGTGGCCTGAAAACCCACCTCCTGCCGGCACTAACATTTCTTTTATCCCTTATGCACTAGGTAATTACGATAAGAATTATATTGACCCTGAATTGGGGAAAGGCTTGAATGCCAATGCAGGTTTTGATGCAAAAATAGGGCTCTCCCCTTCTCTTAATTTGGATTTAACGGTTAACCCTGATTTCTCACAAGTGGAAGTCGATCGGCAAGTTATTAACCTAAGCCGTTTTGAAGTTCAGTTCCCTGAACGAAGACAGTTTTTTCTTGAAAATGCCGATCTCTTTAGCAAATTTGGTTTTCCTCATGCAAGAGCCTTTTTCTCAAGAAGAATTGGAATCACAACAGATACTTTAGGTCGATCAGAACAAGTTCCAATTTTAGGAGGGGCCAGAATGAGCGGTAAAATAAATGAAAAATTACGAATTGGCGTTTTAAATATGCTAACAGATAAACGAGATGACCTACAACTCCCCTATCAAAACTATAGCGTATTAACCATTCAACAGAATGTTTTAAAAAGATCGAATGTTGCTTTTGTATTTGCCAACAAAGAAAATTTAGGCATTGAAAAGGGAAAAGATATTAGTCAATATAATCCACAAATAGCGAGAAGAGAAATTCACAATAAGGATACCACCACCAGCTATAAATTATATAACCGTGTTATTGGAGCCGAGTTTAACCTTTTTACTGAGGATACGCGTTGGGCTGGGGATTTTTATTACCAACGCTCTTTTGATAACTGGAATAAAAATGGGACCTATAACCATGGGACATTTATTCGATATCAAAGAAGGAATTATTCAGTAAGGTGGGTACACACTGCTATTGGTGATGGTTTTAATGCTGAAATGGGTTTTGTACCACGAGTTGGTTATAATCAAGGATCTTTTAGTCCGAGCTATATTTTTTATCCCCAAAATGAAAAAATAATTAATCATAGCTTAAGCTTAAATGTCTCTTATACTTCGGATTCCGATTTCAGTAGAATAACTGACCGATCATTTAGTCTCTCCCATGATTTTGATTTTACGAATACCTCTTCTGCCTCTATTGATGTGAGCAGAAATTATCAATATATGTTTTTTGATTTTAGCCCAATAGCTCCCTTTAACGATAGCTTATTATTACAAGGAACAGAATATGAATGGAATGTAATCAAGGTTGATTACATTTCCGATAGACGGTCCGTTTTTACTTATAATGCCAGTTTAAGCTATGGTGGTTTTTATAATGGCCAGCGATTTAATGTCAATGGAAATATTGGCTATCGATTCCAACCATTTGGATCTTTTTCTATCCGTTACGATTACAATTCAATCCAGCTGGCAGAAGGTTTTGGAGATGCTAATTTCTACCTAATCGGCCCAAGGTTGGATTTAACCATGACGGACGCCATCTTTTTTACGGGTTTCGCACAGTATAACAACCGATTTGACAATGTGAATTACAATTTACGTTTCCAATGGAGATTTGCTCCAGCCTCTGATATATTTCTTGTATATACTGAAAATTTTGCACCAAACGGTCCTGTTGACTTCATTCCGGGAGATAATACTAAGAACCGAGCACTAATATTAAAATTGACTTATTGGCTGAATTTATAGTCTTTTTGCATTCTTTTATGCCTTATATATCCAATCACTACATTGATGAATTGGCATTAGTAAATTAATTCTAGTGCGATAATGTCACCCTTAAAGGGCTTGAGTTTTCTGCTTCTATCATAGTTACCGTAATATCGTTCCTCTGGAACTTATAAGCAGATAAGCTCAGTGAATATAGATGCTTCCTCGGTCAGGTCGAAAGTGTCTCACCGATAAATGGGATCGACATTTTTGTAGATTAGCGATTAGACGGTTCCAACCGTCAAACCGTCAGTACACAATTTGTGACTTTACAGGATACCCTTTTGCCTCATCGGGGTAAAATTACGGTAAAAGTCAATCTTTTTGACAACCTAAGCCCTGTAAGGGTGACATTAATACCTCTAAACAAACTAGAAACACTTCCTAACATCAATACTTATACACTTATTCACTTCAACACCTAGCCACCTCAAAACTTGATCAATACATATCCATCCGCCACATTTTTGGTGATAGTTGTTAATGCAGAAGTAGCTACCTGAGTTTTTTCCCATATTTCATTTCGTCCTAAATCTCGCATGATTAAAGATTGTCCGCAAATTATAATTTCGGCTCCTGCCTCATCTAATGCTTCCAAAACTGGCGTATTTGGGTTCTTAGGGATTCTATATTTTTCGAAATAATTGCCGTGAGAAAGCAAATCTAAGACAGCTGGCCCATGAACAATTACCTTCACATCCAGAAGAGCAGGAGAAACCCCTTCAATTCCATGCAAGTTCATTAATCGAGCAATATTGTTCACCCAAAAGGAATATTCTTCAGGGCTTTCATTCCCGGAAACAAGTTCCACTATAATCTTCACTTGCTTACCGTCCTCCAACTGCTCCACTACATTTTCGATTTCATAAATACCACCAAACCCTTTTACAATAGGGAATTGTGCATCTTGAGCTAAGACTGGCAAACAAGTTAAAGTAAAAAGAATCAAAATAGAAGATACAATTTTCATTATGAAGATTTTTAAAGTTAAATTTCAAATTACATCAAAAATCGGATTTTAAGTTCTAGTACTATACTTAAAATATGACTTTTTTAATTAAGCGATACAATTTATCAGATTTAGCTTAATTAATTGATGATATAATGGTTAATTTGCAGCTTTTTAAATTGAACTTTATCATTAATGGCATTACAGGAAGAATTTGAACAACAAGGCGTTTGGCTTTTCAAATACAGAGGGACTTTACCAGTCTTAATTTTATTTATTGGAATGGGAATTTATGTTTATGCAGCTTTAAATCCTGAATTATTTATTATTCAGGATCCTGCAATAAAAAATTACTTTTTAATTTTTTGCATAGCAGTAAGCTTGTTTGGTCAATATATCAGAGCTTACACAGTTGGACACACCCCTAAGAACACTTCCGGAAGAAATACTGATGAACAAATTGCAGATACACTAAATACCACAGGAATTTATTCAACTGTAAGGCATCCGCTTTATGTAGGTAATTTTTTCATGTGGTTGGGTCCGGCTTTATTAACTGAAAACATATGGTTTGTAGTAGCCTTTATTTTATTCTACTGGGTTTATTATGAAAGAATTATGTTTGCTGAAGAGCAATTCTTAAGAAGAAAATTTAAAGAGGTATATACTTCATGGGCTGAAAAAACGCCTGCATTTATCCCTTCATTCAAGAACTTCGTTAAACCAAATTTATCTTTTAGTTGGAAAAAAGTTCTGACTAAAGAAAAGAATGGATTTGCAGCAGTATTTGTAATTTTTTGTGCTTTTGATGTAGCGGCAGAACTGTTAAAAGGTACACAAGAATTTAATATCTATCTTATTATTGCAGCAGCAATATCAGTAGTACTTTATTTGATTCTAAAAGCATTGAAATACTCTTCTATAATGCGAGAAGAAGGAAGATAAAATTTCTTTAAAGTATAACAGGAAAGGCTATTTCAATTTGAAATGGCTTTTTTTTTATTCCTCATTATTGGGTTCTTCAGGATTGCTTACTTCAGCGTCATTTGATTTATCTCTACCCCCAAAAATCCGATCCATAAATCCTTTTTTCTCATTTGAAGTAGAATCAGTTGGTTGTTCCACTTCCTTCTTTTTCATTTTGGCTTGAGCTGAATCTCGATCTGCTGCTTGTTGTTTTAAAATATCATTGCCCACCAAAAGCATATAGTTTACAAAATCTACATTATAATTAAATCTTTTGGTGTTATCCCATGCATCTTCTCCTTTGGCTATTTGAGCAGAGTCCATCTCAGGTGTAAAGGGAGATTTCAACTTAACATCTCCACCTTCTGCCATTTCAGGCGCTCCCTTTTTTCGCACATTCAATAAAGAGTCAACCTCTTCACTATACACATCCTTTTGCTTAACTTTTAATAATCCTTGCTCCTTCCAATAACCATATTTCTTTTCAGAGATTCCGTAAATATTGGTTTTATAATGACTGGTTGAGGCTGAAGCCGAAAGTACAAGAGAATCCCCTTCAAATAGTGAAAATCTTTTCTTTTGTTCTTCTTCATCCAGAATATAGCTACTCTGAAAGGCAGCACATACCATTTTATCTTTACATGCAGTAAAAACAAGCATTATAATAAAATATAAATGGATGTGCTTCTTCATTAATCTTTTAATAATTGATAGACACCTGGTTCTAGGTATTCCGCCCATTCAGCATACATTTTTGCTGAAGGATGTAGTTTATCTTTGGCTACAAAATCCTTATCCCAAATTGCTTTTAATGAAATAGGGGTAATATCAAAAAATCTAACTCCATACTCATCTGATATGTTTTTGGCAATACTATTATATTGATATAATTCCTTAGCAATCAAATCAGCATTCTTGTTATTTTCCTTTGCAAAAGGTGTTACTCCATAATCGGGAATACTTACTACAAAAACTTTACCGGTCTTTTTCCCTGCTAAATCTATGGCTTTCTTTATAAGCTGCTCAAATTCTGCCTTATATTGTTTAATACCATATCCTCTATATTGATTATTTACCCCAATCAATAAACTTACAACATCAAAAGTTGAATTTTTAAGTGATTTATCATTATTTATAGCTTCCAATAATTCATCTGTGGTCCAACCCGTAGTAGCTATAATTTTCTTAAGTTCGATTGGAATCCCCCTTTGGTTTAAACGATCCGACAATACTTTAGACCATGTTTCATTAGAATCAACAGCTTCTCCAATAGTGTAAGAATCTCCTAACGCTAAATATGATTTTGCTTCTTGTGCCATAATTTGATTTGATCCATACCAAAATAATGTCAAAAATAAGAGAGATTTTAAGATTTTCATAATCGTAATTATAAATAAAATGCAAATTAAAATATATTAATTGAAATAAAAACTATCTCATCACATAGTTGAGTATATGATTAATTATTGGAAACATAAATTTACAACATAAGAATTATCCAAAAGTTAAAAAACCAGTAGAAAACATGCATATTAATGAAAATCGTGAAAATTCATATACAATTATATGCGCTTAATCGAAAAAGCTTGTTTCATTTCAATATTTTTCGTTTTTTTTAATGTTTAAGAATAAATTAATTTTAGTTCACTCAAACCTTCAAAATTAAAGTCATCGTTGAAAACACTTTTACCATTTTTATTTTTTTTAATACCTCTTTTTGTAAAAGCACAGGAAAAAGTAACAATAGAAGGGATACCAGGTGATGTGAACAGTTCATCGCAGGATGTGAGACCTATTATATCTGATGATGGAAAGAAATTATACATCAACAGAAGATTTCATCCAGATAATATTAGAGGAGAGAAAGATTTTCAAGATGTCTGGGTTAGTGAATTTGATTCACGCGGGATTTGGACCAAACCAAAAAATCTAGGAAAAGATTATAATGACAAAAGGCCTAATGATTTAGTTAGGGCTAGTAAAGGTGATGATTCTTTGATTTTTGTTAATACGCGATACAGTGGTATTAGAACTGAGTTAGCTCTTTTTACTAAAGGAAGTACTGACCCCAAGGAATTTCCAATTGATGGACATTATAATAATAGCCAATATGTTGATTTCGATTATAATTTCAAACATCAGGTGATTCTAATGGCTGTAGAAAGAAAAGATTCTGAGGGAGATCAGGATTTGTATTACAGCGTTTATCAAGAAGAATCTAAAACTTTTAGTACCCCTATGACTATGGGGAAAGCCATCAATTCCCCTAAGGCAGACTTTGCTCCATTCCTGACAAATGATGGAAACACCTTATTTTTTGCAAGTTATGGGCATAAGGGCCAAGGTTCTGCTGATCTATTTATGGCTCATCGAACTGGAGATGATTGGGATGAATGGACAGAGCCAGAAAATTTAGGCAATATCATCAATACAAAATTTGAAGAAACTTTCGTCTCCCTAGATCCCAGCTTTGATTATTTGTATTATGACTCCTACCCTGCCGGAGCACAAAACCGAAATATATGGAGGGCAACCCTCTCAGATGAGATAAAAGAAAAAATTATTCAAGCAAGAGACAGGAATAAACAAAAACCTAAAAATGAGGAGTTCATCCAAAAACCTCAAGCTCAAGAAATAATTGCTGAAAATAAAGATATAGAAGAAAAAGAAAGTTTGAATAAGAAAGATGAACCACTTATTACAAGTGAACCCCTGAAAGAAGAACCCCAAATTGCCTATAACTCTCAACCTGATGCTGTTAGCATAGATCAAGAAATGAATTATGTCAAAGAGCAAGAGAGAAATAACAGAGGCTTTTTATCAACACTTAGTCTAAAATTAGGAATTGGGGGAAAGGAAGAGGACTTTTCTCTGATAGACGCAGGTGCTAAAGGTCAAAAAATAAATAGAAATGTTTATTTCAAATTTGATTCTGATAAGCTGCAAAGTAAATTCAGCATTCTTCTTGATAAAATAAGTGATGAATTAGAAAAGAACCCTCAAATTAAAATTTTATTGGAAGGTCATACTGACGCTATAGGTGGAGAAGATGTCAATATAGATTTATCCTGTAACCGTGCAAATATAGTTAAGGATGCTTTGATTGATAGAGGCATAAATAAATACAGAATAGAAATTAGCTGCGAAGGTAAAGAAAGACCAATTGCTACTAATGATGATGAATTTGAAGGAAGAGAACTCAACAGAAGGGTGGAACTCTATTTATTCTGATTTACTTCATTTCTAATTTTTTTTGATAGCTTAGATACCACTAAATCATAGCTATGATTTACCCAATAAAAAATTTCCCTATCAGAAAGACTCCCATCAAATTCGATAGTATTCCAGTGTTTTTTATTCATATGAAAGCCGGGTTTTACTGCTTCATATTTTTCACGTAACTTAATTGCTTCCTCTGGATCACATTTTAGATTAACGCTTTCAAATAAATCTACATCCATCAAAGCAAACATTTTTCCCATCACTTTGAAAACTAAGGTGCTTTCATCAAAAGGGAATTCTTCAGTAACTCCATATTTTTTCAAACAGAAATTTCTAAATTCTTCTATATTCATTGGAATAGAAATTAAGTTACCGTTTTAGCAATCGTATTCCGATTGGCTTGTTATCAAACGGAGGTTAGGTAAATATTAAAAACGATTACTAAAGACCCATTTCCTTTTCCACTTTTAGAGAAGGAGAAAAGGATAAGGCTTAATAAAAAAACTAAATGCTATTGCATTAAAAATTTAATCGTGATCGAATAAAGTCTCGGTGAATTTCAAATGCTTAACTGATTCGCCTGAATTTTTCAATTCAGTTAAAGCATCAATTCCGATTTGAAGATGGTAATTCACAAAACTACCTGTTACTTTTTGATCGCTTTGAGCAGTTTTCACACCTTCAGGAGTCATTGGATTATCAGATACCAACAGCAAAGCTCCTCTAGGAATGCTATTTACAAATCCAACTGAAAAAATAGTAGCGGTTTCCATGTCAACAGCCATCGCTCTAATTCTTCTTAAATAATCTTTGAAATCATCGTCATGTTCCCAAACCCTGCGGTTGGTGGTGAAAACAGTTCCTGTGTAATAATCTCTTTCATGCTTTTTAATCATAGAAGAAACGGCTCTTTGCAAACGGAATGATGGTAAAGCAGGCACTTCGGGCGGCATATAATCATCACTTGTCCCTTCTCCCCTTATCCCAGCCAAAGGCAAAATCAAATCACCTATTTTTGACTTTTTCTTTATTCCTCCACATTTCCCTAAAAATAAAACAGCCTTAGGCATAATAGAGGAAAGCAAATCCATGACAGTAGCAGCAACTGAACTTCCCATTCCAAAATTAATGATAGTAATGCCCTCAGCCGTAGCTGTTTGCATAGGCTTGTCTCTTCCTTTAATCTCTACCCCATACTGTTGAGCAAACATTTCAACATAATTAATGAAGTTAGTCAGTAAAATATAGTCTCCAAATTCATCTAAAGCTGTACCAGTATAACGAGGCAACCAATTATCAACGATTTCTTTTTTTGTCTTCATTTATGAGTTTTTATTTATTAAAAACCTGTCAGGTTTAGTTAAACTTTATTTTTTGTCTATAATTAAATCTAAATTGCCACAAATTTAAGCGAAACCAATGCAAAAATTAAATCTTCCGCCTTATGATGTAAACTTGCGTAAAATGGATGGCAAGATACATATTTTTGATGCCATCAGGAAGAAGTTTTTGGTTTTAACACCTGAGGAATGGGTCCGGCAACATTTTTTGCAATTTTTAATTCATCATAAAAATTACCCAGCCGGATTAATCAAGACAGAATCAGGATTACAATATCACGAAAGAAAAAAACGGACTGATTTAACTGTTTTCAACCGTAAAATGGAACCCCTTCTTTTAATAGAATGTAAAGCTCCAAATATAAAAATCACAGATAATACGTTTTCACAAATTGCGAATTATTACAGTCAATTTCAGGCTAAATATATGATAATCACCAATGGAATGGAGCATTACTGCTTTAGACCAGATGCGAAAGAACTGGTTTTTGAGGAGCATATTCCGGAATTTTCGGATTTATAAATCACCACTTAAAAATCTCTTCCAATAACTTTATTCCTTCTGAGCCATCCCCCATTTTTATTTCATATATTTTCTGAATACAATTTACTCCAGCCACATTAATAGTGAAAATGGATAAATTTGAGCTTAATTCTTCAGGTCGCCATATCACCTCCTGGACTTCCAGATCAAATCTCTTTGCATGTTTGAATAAATACCTTCTACTTACTCCATTGATGCAACCACATTGCAAGGATGGTGTATAAATTTTACGATTTTCGATATCGAGAAAGTAAATATTAGAAGAGGAAGCCTCTGCTACAAAACCATCCTGATCTAACAATATAATTTCTTCCAGTTTACGCTCTTTTTTCTCCACCCCAGCCATCACATAAGGCAAGGCAGAAATAGTCTTCAAATGACTAAAGGCTGTTTTTTGCAAGTAAAGTGTATGTGCAATCCCTACCTTTTCAAATTTTTGTATCTTTTTCCTTTGAGATGGCTCGGAAGTTAACAAAAACTCAGTTTCGAGATTCTCTGGAGCATATAAACCGCCTGTCTTTCTCCAGATATAGAGCTTCATTCTAGCTGATTGCCCCATTAATCCATTCACCTCCAATAAATCAAACAAAATAATTTTCAGTTCTTCTTTTGTAAAAGGCAATTTCATTTTTAAATCATTTACCCCTTCTAAAATCCTTTCCCAATGTTCATTTAAAAACATAATCTCCTTTTTTCTGAAAATTATTGTTTCGAAAATTCCATCTCCATATTGAAAACCTCGATTTGACACCTCTAAACTCGCTGAACCAGAGGGGATTAAATTACCATTGTAGTTAATCATGCTAATTTCGCTTTTAAAACTTCCATTTTCCACTCATCAATTATACTTTTACTAGAGCAAATAATTGTCTAATATTGGGTTTTATTTTAAATAATGGCAGAAAGAAGTAGTATTTTTGATATGATTGGTCCCGTTATGATAGGTCCTTCGAGTTCACATACCGCAGGAGTAGTAAGGATTGCGCGCGCAGCTGTTAAAGTTTTAGGTGGGATTCCTGATGAAGCAACCGTCACCTTTTACAATTCATTTGCTAGAACCTATGAAGGTCATGGAAGCGACAAAGCTATAATAGCAGGTTTATTAAATTATAAAACGGACGACATCCGTATTAAACAAGCCTTTGAACTAGCCGAAGAAGCAGGGTTAAAATATACTTTCAAATCCATTGGAAGTGCAGGAACATACCATCCCAATACTATCAAATTAAACTTAACCAAAGGAGAAAGGAAAGTAGAAGTAATTGGTGAAAGTTTAGGTGGAGGAGTAATTAATATTTCAAAAGTAAATGGATTTACTGCCAACATTTCTGCCGCATTACACACTTTAATTATTACGGCCAAAGACACTCAAGGCAGTATAGCCTTCATTTCAAATATCATCAGTAATGATAAAGCAAACATTGCCACTATGAGCGTTTCAAGAAAAGGAAAAAATGACATAGCCTGTTTGGCAATTGAAATGGACACTGGACTAAAAACTATTTCTCTAGAATACCTTAAAAATCTGGATTGGGTAATAGATGTTATCTACATTCCGGATATCGATATGTAAACTATTAACTAAAATTATGCTTAGAATATTTATTGTGATTACATTCTTATCCATAGGATTCAGCTCCTTTGGACAAGAAAAATGGTCATTACAGAAATGCGTTGACTATGCTTTGGAAAATAATCTGCAAGTAAAGCAATCAGAACTGGATGTTGAAAATGCAGAAATCAATTTGTTTGGCTCCAAAATGAGTAACTTGCCAGGTGTGAACGGAAGTCTGGGATTAAATACTTCAACAGGTCGTTCTATTGATCCTTTTACTAACACTATTATTGATAGAGGAATTAACTCGCAGAATGCAGGTCTTAATGCAAGTTTACCTTTATTTGATGGCGGACAAAGATATAACAGTATTAAAAGGGACCAATTTGGCCAACTAGCAGCAAAAAAAGATTTAGAAAGTGTTGAAAATGACATCACATTAAATGTGGTTACATTTTATACTAATATTCTTTTTAATAAGGAGTTATTAGAGACCGCTAAACTTAGACTAGAAACAACTGAAAGCCAAGAAAACAGAGTAGCTAAACAGGTAGAAATGGGGGCTTTAGCTCAAGCTGATTTACTACAAATCAGGCAGCAAAAAGCAAATGATGAACTGGAAGTTGTACGAGCTGAAAACAATTTGGATATATCTTATTTACTATTAAAGCAAGCCTTACAAATACCTGCTGATCAAGCTTTTGATATTGAGATTCCTGTTTTACCTGAACCTACAGTCAGTGAATTAATGGAGTCTTCTTCCAATGTTTACAAATATGCATTGCAAAATCAACCGGTTATAAAAGCAGCGGAATATAGAAAGGAAGGTGCAGTAAAAGGAATTGGGGTTGCAAGAAGTGGTTATTATCCTTCTTTAAGTTTAAATGCTGGAATAGGAACAAATTATTCAAATGCCGCACCAGAACAATTTCCAGTTTTAGGTTCTGAAAACATAACGATCACCCGACCTATCGGAGTTGTAGAAAACACAGGTGAGCTTGTGATTACGCAACAAGAAGTTCCATCTGAATTTACTGAAAACACCTATTGGAATCAATTGGATTTTAACCAGAGACGATTTGTTGGTCTAAGTTTGAATATCCCGATTTTTAATAGATTCCAGGTTAAAAACAATGTGCAACAAGCTATCATTAGACACAAAAGAACTGAATACCAACTAACCTCCGCTAAGAACCAATTACAACAGACTATCGAGCAAGCCTATTTGGATGTTAAAGCAGCAGCTAAGTCATACGAGGCCTTGAAAAATAGTTTTGAAGCTTCTGAATTAAGTTTTAATAATGCGGAGCAAAGAATAGAATTTGGCGCAATAGATGCAGTTCAATTCACGCAAATAAAAAATGATTTCGAAAGAGTAAAATCAGATCTCATTCGAGCAAAATACGATTACATTTTCAAACTTAAAGTATTGGACTTTTATCAAGGGAAACCATTAAACTTTTAACCATGGCTAAGAAAAAATCATCTAAAAAACCAATCTATATCCTGATTGCAGTTGTTATTGTCTTAATAATAGCAGCAATTATTGGTAAAAAAACAGGCGTTATAGGTCAACCACCTTCTACCGCTGTTGAAGTAGAAGAGGTACAAAAAAGAACCATCATAGAAAAAGTAAATGCTAGTGGAACAGTTCAACCAGTAGTGGAAGTAAAATTAAGTCCTGATGTAGCAGGAGAAATTACTCAATTGGCTGTGGAAGAAGGTGATCCAGTAAATAAAGGAGACTTATTGGTAAAAATTAGACCTGATAATTTTCAGAGTGCACTAGAAAGAGCGAAAGCTAACTTGAACCAACAAAAAGCTTCTTTAGCACAAGCTGAAGCTTCTTTAGAAAGAGCAAAAGCCCAACTTACTCAAGCAAAGCAAACTTTCGAACGTCAGAAGAAATTATATGAGCAAAAGGTAATTTCGACTGCAGATTATGAATCTGCTTTAGCAAATTATCAGGTAGCTGAAAATGACAAAGTAGCTTCAGAAAAAAATGTCTTGGCAGCAAGTTATACCGTTAAAAGTAGTCAGGCAACTGTAGATGAAGCTAGTGAGAACTTGAGAAGAACAACCATATATTCACCTGTGGATGGTACTGTTTCAAAACTAAGCGTTGAGCTTGGTGAGCGTGTAGTTGGAACCCAACAAATGGCAGGAACAGAGATGATGCGTATTGCCAATTTAAACAATATGGAAGTTCGTGTTGATGTGAATGAAAATGATATCATCAGAATAAGCATTGGAGATACCGCAAATATTGAAGTGGATTCATATACTTATATGGAAAAAGAATTTAAGGGAGTTGTAACCGCTATTGCTAATACTGCCAACGAAAAATCTTCTCAAGATGCCGTAACTGAATTTGAGGTAAAAGTAAAAATCTTGAATTCTTCTTATGAAGATTTAATTAAGGAAGATGGCGATTCTCCTTTCAGACCAGGTATGACAGCCAGTGTGGAAATTATGACTGAAACTAAAAAGGATATTTTAACAGTTCCCTTGTCTTCAGTTACATTAAGATCTCCTGAAATTAAGCAAGATTCTACCTCAAGCGAAGTAGCAACAGACAGAGAGCCTAAAAAAGAATCTGAAGTAGTTTTCATAGTACAAGATGATAATACTGTGAAAATGACAGAAGTCACAACTGGTATCAGCGATTTTGAATTCATTCAAATAAAGGTAGGTTTAACTGCTGGACAAAAAGTGGTGAGAGGTCCTTTCTTGGCTATTTCCAAAACTTTGAAAGATGGGGA
The DNA here is from genome assembly GCF_024636815.1 of Marivirga sp. Taxonomy (GTDB): domain Bacteria; phylum Bacteroidota; class Bacteroidia; order Cytophagales; family Cyclobacteriaceae; genus Marivirga. The sequence continues at coordinate 9,434 of NZ_JAGXGF010000004.1, read as the reverse complement.
TTTGGTAGAAGAGAAGAATAAAGGAAAAGAAAAGCAAAAAGAATAATAGGTATAAATATTGTAAATATTTAAATGGTAGCTAATTTTTAGCTGCCATTTTTTATTGTATCCCTAATACAATACCTGGAAATAAATCCCCCATTGATATAATTGAAGATTCTTGATTTTCTACTGACGTTAATTTATAGTTTATAGCTGCACCTATCTCCAAATATCTGTATTTACTGATTTTAAAACCATAGATTAGTTCCGATCTTAATATTCTAGGGCCTTTTAACAACTTTATACTTTTTGCTTTTTGTTGCCATATCGCTGCATTAATTGATATAAACTTTGTCTTTTCAGGGTCGCTCCACTCCTTCTCTAAGCCATAAGATATTCCCCAAACAGGCAATCCATTGATGGAGAAATTGTAGCCAAACTGTAGCATATTATTAAAAAAACGACTTCCTGTTCCTATAGAAATATTAGATAAAAACAAATCTGTTGACCTGAAACTCAAACGACCTTCGCTTGCATCAATATTCAGCAAACCTAAAGGCACTCCGTTATTCTTTCCACTAATATTTATGAGCCCTATTTGATTTCCATTATTGACCTTACTGAAATTTATTAAGCCAATCTGCCAGGTATCGCTTAATAAATTACTGAATTCGTGACCAAAACCAGCGGTTCTCGCATAATTGAAAAAGGCCAGTTGCAAGCCATTGGTCTGCCCATCAGAATAGTTGAATAAGGGAGCGATCTGAAAACCAACCATCCCGATCTTAGATGAATTGATTAAACCTGCTATTTGAGCACCTTCCAAATATCTAGACTTGTTGGTCAGAAAGCCTAACTGAAAACCTGTAAAAACTGATGCTGCCGTATTAAAAGTAGAAATTTGTACCCCTGCCCCATTACCAAATGTTTTATTGGCTATAGTTGCAAATTGAAAGCCCTTAAAAGTATTCTCTAATTTTTCCTTTGGATTTAGCTTATTATTAACTCCTGATACATTTGCAAAACCAGCGAACTGAATACCCTGAAACTTTTCATAATTATAATTGGAAATAAGACCTAACTCAATACCTCTCACACTTCCTGTAACTCCCGATGTTAGATTCAGTGACAATTTGTAATGATTGGATATCTCGTCTACTGTGTGATTACTGAAACCGGGAAAAGCAGAGATATGGATTTTGGATTGCTTGGAATAGGATTGGGAGAAAAGTCCTATTGGTATTATGAACAATAAGACAGAATAATAAATAAAAATTTTCAAAAGGTTCGAATTTTTATAAAGTACTAATGTAATAGGTTTAACTTTTTTAAACCTAAATAATATTTAGTTAATTATTTTGAAATTTAAGAAAAAAAAAGTGCTTGCCCAAAATTTATTTTCAACCTAAAAATTAAGTCTTATGAAAAAGCTTATTATGTTAGTAGTTGTAATGGCAATTACTGTTGGGTCTACTTTTGTACCATCAAAAACAAAAGTTCACAGGTAAATGCAAAAAAGTGGTTTGAATTTATTAGAGTTTATAACGGCACGAATTCCGATGGATCAGCAAGATGTGGTCTAGGTAGAGGTTTATGTAACTTCTAAACCTTATTTTTTTACAATCAAACTGGGATTATTAATAATCCCAGTTTTCAATTTCTATAAAATGAAAATAAGTGAATTACTGTTAATAAATGTAATATTCATTATATCAATAGCTTGCAATAATCAAAACACTGAAAATGAATGTAATCATAAAACTTTTGAAGAATTCTCACCGATAATTATTGATAGCCTAAAAATAAAAATTAGCAATACTACTTCCGATCAAAATATTAGTTCTCAGATTAAAGTAATTAATGGAACTCAATATTTATTTAGATTTAATGACTATCAATCTAATACAAATCCAGCATCCATTGAGATATATGATTTAAATCATCAAAGATTCATAAAAAGAGTTGACTTACCTTTAGAAGGGCCCAACTCTTACGAGGGTGCCATAAACTTTTACGTACATAATTTTGATTCTATTTTTTTACATAATGAAGCCAATCCTTTGACATTCTATTTAACTGACACTTCAGCTAACAATATTAATAAGTGGTATGCAAAAGATAGATTTAAGGCTGCAGGATGGATGACTTCAGCTCAACCCTTTTATGACCCCAAAGAAAAACAAATTTGGTATTATAATATTTCACCTAGGTACTTTTACCCTGATGATAAAGAATTTTTTGAAATTCCATACCTATCGTATTTCAAGCTAAGTGATAAAACGATAGGTAGCGTTGATGATTTAAAGTATCCAGATCAATACGTGACAGAATTCAAGAATAGGAACTGGTTTCCTTGGTTTCAAAAACCTGCTTATGACTATATAGACAATAAAATTTACATCAGCTTTCCTTTAAGTCCACAAATAAATATTATTGAGAATAATTCTATATCTCAAATTTGCCTTGGTACAGATCTGTTAGATTTGCCGGAATCAGTTCCAATAGACATCAACGATTTTCCTTCAAATCAACAGTTTTATATGCAGAGCGGTAGATATTTCGGAATTATGAAAGATAATTTTAGGAATATATTAATTCGTTTGGTCAAATTCTCCCAAGAAAAAAGAAATTTAGATGGATTGTTAAACAAACATTATAATGCACAATTTGCATTAATTATTTATAGAGATAATAAGCCTTTAGATATCATTAGATTACCAAAAGACACTTATAATCCTCACTTAATCATACCTTCACGCAAAGGGCTTTTAATTAGTACTGATAACCCGTTTAATGAAAATAACGATGAAAACTTCCTTAATTTTAATCTTATCTCGTTGGATAAGTTTTCAAAATAGTTGCTTTGCACAATTAGACAAAGTATCTGATGGTCAATTATTTTTTTGTAGAGCAAATGCTGATATGAAAAATATTGTTCGATTAACAGATAACACCCTCATTCGACCCGAAAAAGGTGAATTTATTGTACTCGCAAACAATAATGGCTTAATAACCGATACTTTAATCCGTAATCGGAAATGGGGAAGTGTTATGGGGATATCAGTTTCTAATGACACTACTGTTTCAGTGTCTTACATGAATCAAGGATTAGTGGTTGCTATTGAGAATAATAAATTTTTCATAACCGAGGAGATTCCCGCTAATTATTTAATTGACCAGTATGAAATGGGAATGAAAACCAAAGTCAATAATCTAATAGTTGGTATTAAACCGAATACAAATGCGCCAAGAAAACATAGTATTTATCAATATGAAATGATCAATCCTGAAGATTCGCAGCATGTTATAATTAATAAGCCTTTGATTTTGAAATCACGTTATTATGAAGGCATGAGTCATTTAGCTGATTTTCAACTGTATAAAAAAGATAACTTATTAATCAATCATTCAGAAGCGAATACTCTTCTTAATTTTAATATGAGAACTTATAAGACTAAATTTATTTCATTCCCAAAAATTGATGATAAAAACAAAGAAACTTGGTATGCTAAAATCGATAGAGATACCGATAAAATCTATTTTATTCATAATCTTAAAAAATCTATGAACGAATTATACCTATATGATAAAGAAGAAAATGAATTAAAATTTCTACTAAAAACGGAAGAAAAAATAATAGAAGTATTTAAAGAAAAGGCATACTTCAGAAAATTAGATGATGATAAGGATACTTGCTTTTACTTTATCGATTTAAATAATAAAACAAACTCAAAAACAGAAATTATCAGATTAGATGAAGTTATTATCAATAAAAACTAATTTATCCATTTTCATATTATTATTTTTCGTCTCATTAATTTCTTGTGATTCTAAACTTGAATCTAAGTATAAATATGAAAAGGATTTTAAAAATTATTTGAGTGATATACATGATCTTAATAAGAAAATAACAAATCAAATCTACTATATTGTTCCATTATACAGCTGTTCTCCTTGTGTTGACAAGAATTTAAAATTCTTAAAATCCCTAAACAAAATAAAAAATTCAAAATTATCCTGATAGGAGAATCATCAAAAACTTTACATCAGAGTATGATTAACTCCATAAATAAAAATCATTTTACCTTATTTGACAAAGAAAACAAAGCCCAGTTCTATGAACTTGGTTTAGGAAAACCAATTATTATACATTTTGAAAATGAAATCCCTATTCATTATCAGCAAATTGGCGACAATCAAATAAATGAAATTTACGATTATTTCAATGAACTAGAACAATATTAGATATATTGAAATGCCGAAAAACTAATCTAAATATGTTTAAACATATTCTCCACTAAATCTTTCTAATCAAATGTTATAAGTTTTTTATTGACGTTTCTATCAATAACATTAAATATCGACAAATACATCAATATTAGGTATTATCGATAAAAATATCGATATTTGTATTTATCGATGATAATGACGATATTTACATCAGATATAAAGCATTCTAATGATAGCAGTCATAACAGGAGACATTATTAATTCCACTGAAAAGGCTTCTTCAAATTGGTTGAAAGAACTTAAATCAGTTTTAAATCAATATGGAAGTAGTCCAGAAAAATGGGAAATTTATAGAGGGGACAGCTTTCAGTTAAAACTCCCTGTTGAAAAAGCTATCTTGGCCTCTTTCCATATTAAAGCCGCCATCAAACAAATTAAAAACAAAGACGTCAGAATGGGGATTGGAGTCGGAAAGGAAGATTATATATCCGAAAAAATATCAGAATCAAACGGTACTGCCTATCAAAATTCAGGCTTATGTTTTGAGTCTCTTAAAAAGAGTAATCTCGCTATTAAATCAAATGATGTCGACTGGGATGAGTCTATTAATATAATGCTTGAATTAGTACTTTTTATTGCAGACAAATGGACTACAAGTCAGGCTGAAGTTATAAAGGCAAGCATCGAGAATCCTCATAAAAATCAAATTCAAATTGCTGAACAACTAAAAAAAACGCAAAGTACCATCAGTGCATCTTTGGACAGAAGTGGCTATGACAGCCTTCAAAAGATATTGGAATATTATAAAAAACAAATTCAACTCCTATGATTTCATTTCTCCTCAAAACCTTAATTGCTCATGTATTAGGTGACTTTGTATTACAACCTGACCATTGGATAAAAGACAAACAATTCAAGAAAGTAAAATCCAAATTCCTTTATTTACATATTGCTATCCATGCCGTTTTGCTTTTGCTTTTACTACAGTTCAATGACCGATTTTTGTTGGCCTTTCTTATCATACCCATCAGTCATTATATAATTGATATTATCAAAATATATCTTGATAAAAGTATTAACAGCAGATTATTATTTTCATTGGATCAATTGGCTCATTTAGCTGTGACTTTAGGTTTAACTTGGTTTTATTACCCAAAACAATTGAGCTTCGGTTTTCAATTTTCTAATGATGTTTGGCTTTTCTTTTTAACTATTCTTTTACTCTCTTATGGAGTAGCGGTTTTAATAAAAGTCATCATGTCGAAATGGGATTTACCGGAAGATTCCGATAATGACTCTTTGGCAAAAGCCGGAAAATACATTGGTATGCTGGAAAGATTATTCGTTTTTAGTTTTGTAGTAATGGTAGAATGGCAAGCCATAGGCTTTTTAATTGCGGCCAAGTCTGTATTTCGATTTGGTGATTTGTCCCGTGCAAAAGATCGAAAGCTCACGGAATATATTCTAATTGGAACATTGCTGAGCTTTGGCTTTGCTATTTTGATTGGGTTATTATTTAATTTTCTTAGTGGGAAAATTCATTACATTTAATCAAATTTTTAGTACTTGGGGATTTTCCGTTAAAAGAATTTGAACATAAGCATTATATGTATTGATCCAGAATGCTTTGGTTTTATTATCTGTATCCAACGATTTAGCTAGTTTATCCAATGGTAAAGCTTTGTATTCATTGACATACTTTTGGTAATCCGCATCATTTTTAACTGCAGCAATCAAATTCATACTTAATTGTACAAATTCATTGGGCTCGTTGCTAATTTTGCTTTGTCCCAAGCTATGGAAGCCGACAAAAAGTAAATAAAAACTAAATAGTGTAAGGCTAAATCTTTTCATTATTGTTATTTCGTAAGTTATGTGAACGTAAATACGCATTATTTTAAATTACAGATGCCAGAAAGCTATAATAATAAAATAAGTGTCATTATTCCGACACTCAATGAAGCAGAAAATATTGGGGAACTACTCCAGTTTTTAAAGAAAAATGGAAAAGATCACATAGCCGAAATCATGGTTTGTGATGCTAAAAGTGAGGATGAAACAGTTTCTATCGCAAATAAAAGCGGGGCTGAAATAATTTCCTGTAAAGAAGCTTGCAGGGCATATCAAATGAACGAAGGAGCAAAAATAGCTTCTGGTGATATTTTATATTTTATGCATGCAGATGCACAACCTCCTAAAACTTTGGCCACAGACATTTTAAATTTCATCAAAAAAGGATATGATTTTGGTTGTTACAGATTCAAATTCGATTCAAATCATCCTTTTCTGGCTGTAAATTCCTTTTTCACCCGCTTTAAAGTGCTATGGTGTAGAGGTGGAGATCAAACTTTATTCATCAAAAAAGATGTTTTCAAAAAAAATAATGGCTTTGATGAAGAATATGTAGTGATGGAAGATTTCGAGCTAATCAAAAGGCTATGGAAAAAATATAGGTTTGGCATTATACCTAAATCAGTTTTAGTGTCTGCTCGAAAATATAAGGAAAATAGCTATTGGCAGGTGAACATAGCAAATCTCAAAATTTACCGCATGTTTATGAATGGCCTTCATCCGCAGATTTTGAAGGAAAAGTATTTTCAATTGATAAAGCATCCGAAGGCTTAAAAAAAGTCCCATTAATACAGGAGCTTCAGTATCATTCATAATTCTTTCTAAAGTGATTTATACAAATCAACTATTCTCTGATCAATCTATCGGTCATCAATTGTCCCTTCCAATAGACATTAACCACATAAAGCCCCTTTGGATATTTTCTCATATCTAACGCAAATGATTTCTTTTTGAGTTCCCCTTGTATAACTTTGAACCCCTTTGCGTCTATAACTGAAAAATATGTGCTTTTTGATGAGTATTTGTCTTCTGTAACATTTGAAGTACTTGTATATGCAACACATGGCTCAATAGGCTCTATCACCTTATAAGTCATATCTCCTGATGTTGGATTTGACCCTTCGCGTTCTAATGTAGCTAAACATCCACCTCCACCCGAGGAACTGCTCACTGTAATATATTTATAAGTTGTTAGTGTTTGACACCCGTTATACACTGAACCTGTAATCTGATATGTTCCGGGAGAAGTGAAGGCAATATCGAGCCATCTGCTAGAATTAGTATATATTGTCCAGCAATTGGAAAAACAACCCCCTGAATATTTACTAACCGTCATACTGTAAGAACTTCCTCCTGAAATTGAAGATAAAGTATAGTTTAATAAATTATTTTCATAGCCCGATGTTGGGCCACTAATCGATATACTGGAATTACTCCCAGACGGTATCGTAATATTTTTTGTAATTCTAGCTGTTCCACAACCAGATTTCACTATTCTAGCTGAAACGTAACCGGAACCAGAACCATTTTTATTAATGGAAATAGAATTCGTACCATTACCAGAGGTAATCGTGATATTACTACTTGAGGTCCAGGAAATTGAGCTATTTGCGGGTCTGTTCACTATGCTGTAGGTTTGAGTGCCACAGACCTTAGACGAGCCGGCTATGTAAACATCATCACACATTTTTTCCTGACAAGGTTGATTATATCTTTGAATTTCGTTCCAGAGAAATTCAGAGTTACCGTCATTCCATTCCACATGAGCCTCATTATCCGGAGCCGCATACCAACTATCAAAAGGTGTTTCGCACATGTTATAAGTAGAGTTGCTAATATTTTGGTAAATCTGAGGATTTTGATGGTTCATTACGTCTAATGCGCTCGCTGTCGGAACAAAAGTTACTTGCCTTAAGAAATTAGTCCAAACATTATCAGGTGAAAAAACAATCCTCCTGCAGAAGTTGAATAAGAAGCCTTACCTGAGTGATAGCTGTCACGTCCCGAAACCAAATAAATAAATAAAAAGGGATTTACATTCCAGTATCTACCTTCATAAACATTAGTGTTTAGATTATTATTATTAAGAGACTTAATTTGAATTAGAGTCCTTGTAAATAATCCCCATTTCGGAATATCTAATAAAAACCCTTCCGATAAACCAGGCAATACAATTTCAAAAACACCCCTATCTTTATTAATTATAAATTCATCAGGCGTTAAATTGGGTCTGTTGTCAATTCTATCACCGTTCGATATGGAAACATTTCGGCACAGCTTTGGATATCCTAAGTTATTCAGTTCATTAAAGAAAGATTGATTTAACGAAAGATCATTTCTATAGTGTACTGAGAGCATTTGCCGAGCAGCTGGCGTTTCAATTAATTTTTTAATATCAAGTAAAGTAGGAAATAAGAAATGAAGATTAACACCTGAAATTCGCATATCATTTAAATGCTCAATCATATATTGAGCGCCAACGGGTGCATTATTGCCATCGAAACCTGCATCAAAAGCAACATTTAGTCGTACTTCGTGATCTTCCGAAAACCGTTTTTCCCAGTCTGCCAATGCATATTTAGCTATGACACCTCCTAAACATAATGACTATATCCTCCTCACGCTCCGTATGAGCTTTCAGCTCCTTAATTGCTTTCTGTACCAAATAAGCACTATTTTGCATATAATCCGTAGATTTATCAAAATTTAAATGGACAATGTCGTAGCCATTTGACTCTATCCTATTGAGTAAAATGGGAACCTCAAACAACTTCTTCTGCAAAAAAGAATTATAATCTTTCGGCTTATCTCTTTCCCATATCCAAAGCGTTGAAGGGTTGACATAATCTGTCTCATCAAAACCTTCCACTATCAAAATAGGTTTATCCAGCTTTTTATTAGAAGATTCCCCATAATCGTAAGTCAAAATACCGCTAGCATAATTGGATGAAAGTGAATATTTATCGTCTGCTGTGATAGGATCTGTAAAGTCCCCTCCTTCCTCTATAGTTCTATTTGATGTACTTTTCCTGATTTGAAAATACCTAGAGTGGGACTGCATTTTATCCTCATGAGAAAAAATGATTTTAACCGAATCCTGATCTTGATAATTTACAGAGTAATAAGTACCGGGTTTGAGGTCAATAAATCCGTTTCCATCACCGTAATCAACCTTGAGGTCTTTCTTCTTAAATTCATTGTCGGAGAAAAACGATTTGTTGTCGAGGTAGAAAGTTTGATTTTGCTGCAATTCTTGTCTTCCCAACATCCCCATCGCAAACATAGATTTCTCCACAAAAAACTCATCTTCTATTTTTTTAGAATTATTTACTAACTTCTTGTTTTTCAATATGATTTCCCCTGAGCTAATA
>NZ_JAGXGF010000050.1 GCF_024636815.1 Marivirga sp. | reverse complement strand
TGATCCGTCCGTTTCCGGATAGATCGATAATTTGTTTTCAGATCACATCGTTAAAGTTTGCCTTTCGGTATTGTTCTTGATCTGTTCGAACGCCGTACTGAAATTCTTGCTTTGGGCATAGGTCCTGTTGATATGCCGTAGAACGCCATCGTCAACTGCTCTAAAATTCATTTCTTTTTTGCCCGCGTTACTTTCCGCAAAGTGCCATAGCCCGGTTCTGTCGCATCTGTTGGATGAGCCCGTCGAAGTATACCACGTGCGCCGGATGAAAGTGAGCATAGCAATAATTATTGTAAACCCTTTTATAGCATAGTCTGAAACGATTTTTTAAGTGGCTCAAAAAATTCCGTTTTCAGTGGTTCAATTTGACCGTTTTTTGCAAACTTGCCTCTTGAGAATACAGCATCCCATTGCTCATCTTCTGAAAGCATTTTGTATTCGTAGAGTGTCATTTTTCTATAATAATGAGTGGCCTTTTCTTCGCAAGTAAGTCCTTCATGATCATAGAATTCTTAGAAATGATTAATATAATGATTCACTTTATTACTTGACTAAATATCCAATAAGCAATGGAATAACCAATCCAATCATAACCTTGATAAATAAAACTATGCCTTTGGACAGTAATTGTACTGCTTCGTACAAAAGGACCCGATTTTGAAATCAAAAAGGCCTTATTTTATTTCTCATAGAATTATTAACCATAAATAGTATAGTCATGAAAATGTTAGTTAATGTAACATTCCCCATTGAGCCTTTCAATTCAATGGTCAAAAGTGGTGCGGCAGGAGAAATCATTGGCCGAGTTGTTGATGACATCAAGCCAGAAGTTATTTACTTTACTGAACTAGACGGGCATCGCGGAGCCGTTATGGTAGTCGATGTTCCTAGTGCCTCTGCCGTTCCTAAAATTGCCGAACCCTGGTATCTAAATTTTGAAGCCGAGTGCGAATTTAAAATTGCCATGACCCCTGATGATTTAATGCAGGCCGACCTCACCAATTTAGGTAAAAAGTGGAGTTAACTGTTTCTTAACTTATTGGAAAGGACGGACATAGTATACCACCCGCGCCGGAATAAAGTGAGCACAGTAATAATTATTGTAAACCCTTTTATAGCATAGTCTGAAATGATTTTTTAAGTGGCTCAAAAAACTCCGTTTTCAGTGGTTCACTTTGACCGTTTTTTGCAGCCTAACATCGAGATTCTGTTTTATATAATCTATTATATCGTAGTCAGAAAAATATTTAACTGTGTAAAAACTGCTTTAGGCACTTTCAATGTGGAACTTCTGCCTCCTCCCATTCCAGCACCACCACCTTGTTGTACCCAACTACAGCCTTTTAGAAGATCGGAAAATTTAATAGCCCACCAATCGACAGTATTTCTGAGAGCATCAACTTCCTCTACAACATAGATTGCATCCATATTGTTGCTTAACGAAATGAAATAAGAAAGTTTAGCAAAAGGACCAACATCAATACCAAACCAATCACCAATTTGAGTATCATTCGCAGCTGTTTTACTTTTAAATTCAACGGGGTATGATTTACCAGAATTACTGACTAGAAAGAAATCTAAATCGTTATTAGAGACAACAAAATTTCTTTGCAAAAAGTACCTTACATAATCTTTCCAAAACAAATCTGTAACGATATGATTGTCATTCCAAATTGGAAGAGTTCTATCAATCCTATGCAATGCGTAGGCTCTCATTCCTCGTGCTCCCATTCGTGGAGAGAAATTATTCATTACTACTGCAGTTGGTACAGGAACCAAACCTTGAGCCCCAACTTTCTTAAAATTTATGTTATAACTTCTTAAATAACTTCCTTTTGTTGGTATTGCAAAATTGCCTTCATTTACCGCATTAAGAATTGTATCGCATTCGGCAAAATATACTTTCATGCCTGCCTGTTGGAAATATGAATGAGCTAATACCTGCCCTGAAAAAGAAGGAGGACTTATAGCTCCAGACCAAGTAAATGCTTTCGGAATTGGTAATACAGCAATTCTATTCTTTGTTGGTAAATTCGTTAAATTAATATTCCCTGGTGAAATAATCCAACCACCTGGGATTATAAACTGATAAAGACTTCTTAATGCTGGCGTGTTTAAATGATTTTCGAACCGGACTTCAGCTTGTATACCTATTACTTTGTTAGCATTAATAGAAGACCATTGTGTTTCTAAAAATCTGATTGCATTTTCTCTACTATTAGGCATAAATTAAATTTACACCAATATATATTTAAATAAGAGAATAAATATTACTTGGAGGAAATAATAAATCTAAACTATTTGGTTTAATCTTAAATAATGGACCTTTTTCAACCACTTTACCTTTTGAATTTCTTTTTATCAAATGGTCTAAAGTAATTACTCCTTGTTCAATTAGTAAATCGAATTGCGAAACAATTGGCTTTCTAGTATGTTCGACTTGCCGATATTGAAAATACTCTTTGCCATCAGCATTAATTGTATCCGCTGCGACCCAAAAAGTTTCTTTATGCTTTTCAAGTAATCTATTATGTAGTTTTTCTAGAGTCCAAACTACAAAGTCCCCTACTCCTTTTTGATTGGAGTTTTCAATAAGTTGATTTATATCTGAATCAATTTTTAATGATAACCCTTGTGAGTTATTTGTTATTGCAGAAACTGTACAGTATAACTTATAATCTTCCTCTCTCCAATAGCCAAATGCATCTAGTATTTCTGCTGAACTTCTAAATTTGCTCAATTTCCAATCAGGAACTTGAGCAAATAAATTTTTTCTATTTCCCTTATTGGCTCTAAAAGATTTCAATTCAATTCCTTTGTAATCAGGGAGTTTAGATGAATTAATATCTATTCCTAAGGCGGTTTCCAATGTTCTTCCTACAGAAGTATCCGCATTTACCATAGATAAAATTGGACCACCTTTAGCAAGGTTAGTCAACATATTTAATAATTCTTTTGAAACAGCATTTTCAATAAAATTAATTTCTTCAATTAATTCCTTAATTGGATTTGTAATTATAGAATCTATTAATTGCCCTATTGGTAGTTGGGTTAAATTAAGAACGTGCAACTTATTTTCAAAGGCAATTAATGCTAAAATATCATTTGGATTAGAATGTTTAGTTAGTCCACTAAACCATATTCTTGGGTCTCCTTTCTTTGTTTTTGGCCTATATAATGAAGTTCTTGATTTATTTACTTTATCTTTTTCATAAATAAGAGCGTCTATTATAACCTTACTTTCAGGACCTTGTGCTTGCAAGTTATAATCGTGAAAATTATTATTTCTTAAATAATTTCTAACTGTACCAGTTGCATCCATTATAGACTTTTTAAGTCCATTTTCAGTAGGCTCAATTAAGGTTAACGAGATTGAATTTTCGGTTAAAACTTTTAGTTTTTCTTCTTCTTGGCTAGTTAATATTCTCATTTAATATTTTTCAAAATTTCCGTCGCAACTGCTCTTGCTAAGAGTGGAGGAACGGCATTCCCAACCAAAGTATATTGAGGTAATTCAGATTTTCTATTATTGCCACCAGTAGAACGTTTTCCTTGAAAAACAAAAGAATCATCGAAGGATTGCAATCTTGCCATTTCTCGCACCGTAAGTGCTCTGGGTGTATTATAATGAATGTAGTCGTCTGGAATAGTCATTACCGTAGGGCTCTGGCCTTCAGGCTTTAACACATTATAATTTCTCTTGTTTGAAGATAACCCGCACTCATTTAATTTTTCTTGAGCTTTTTTATAATTTCCTTCTTTTAGGATTATGGCAAGACGCCTAATCACATCTTCACCTTGATTGCTAGTTTTGTGGTTATGGAGAAGGTCATAAACTTTCTCACCATTACTTAAAGCTTCTTCATTTTTTACATAAAATGGTTTACTAGCTTTTACAAATCGACCATTTAACCTACCGCTCCTACTCCATTCCGCAAATGTTTTGCCTTTACTTTTTAATAGTTTGCCATCAATTGAACGTTTCTTTAAAAGGCCTTTCATTTTTTTAGCTGTTCCATTGTATTGTTTAGAGATATCAACTAAATGATATTGATGGGCTTCTTGATTATTTCCAATAAAATCTAAATCATACAATGCCTCAAAAACAGAAACTTTTTCTTCTTCAGAAACACTGGCTGGAATTTCGGATATGAATTTTTGGTCTTTTCTACATCCAATAAATAAAACTCGTTCTCTATTCTGGGGAACACCATAATTTGAAGAATTCGCTACAAATGGAGCTTCAATTTTATATAATCGTATATCGCTTATTATCGAATCTAGTTCGTTGTTTTGAATTTCATCGCAGTAACCACGAATCATTGTGAGGCAATCATCAATGTTTAGTACATAAATTTTAAGTGCTTTTATTATGTCACCACAAGATTGTTTAAATTCCTTTGCTACATTTAATCTATTAAAAGCTTCTTCTATTTTTTTGATTATTTCATTTGAATCTATATCAGTAAGGAATCGAGTAAAAGAATCTACGAAGTAATCATTGTCAATATTGCAAAAATCCTTTTCGCGAATAATATCACGCTTTAGTTTTTCCCATTCTTTATTTCTGACTAAAAGATTAAAACCATGCCTAATTGTGCTTATTCTTTCATCAGTTTTACTCGTTTTATAATCCACAATATCTGGAGTTAGCTTTCTAAATTTAGCATCAATTGTTCTGATATAAACTTCTTTTGCCTCCTCAGCTTTGGCATCAGTAAACTGTTCAATCTCTATTCTCTTAATTAAACTATCTAACAAGAAATCATTATCTATATTGGTTTTCTTTAAAGATTTAATAAAAGATGTTAAACGAGGAATTTCATTAATATCAACGATGGAGTTAATTTCTTTTAGAATCAACTCTTTAATTTTCCCTTGCTCTTTTGTGAGAATTCCCTTTACGTTTTCCATAACAAAATACTTTGGTTGAAGTACTTTGATTACCTCTAAATAATGAGAAAACAAATCATCTTTCTTATCAAACTTTTTTCTCTTCCCTGCTAAACTAAAACTCTGACAAGGTGGTCCACCACATACTACATCAACTTTTTTACCTTTAGTTTTCGAGATTAAATTATCTAAAAAATCAGGCTCTGTAATATCTTGACATAAGAAATCAGCATCTAAACCCAATTGATGATTATATCGTACTACATGAGTTAACTCAGAATTCTCATTAATATCATTAGCAACAAGAAAATCAAAAAACTTATTATTATGTTCAGCTTGGAGAAAGCCTTCACTAAATCCGCCAGCGCCAGCAAATAAGTCTACAAATGTGAAAGGTTTGCCATATAATGAAATTTGCTCTCTAACAATATTTACACTATGACCTTCTTTATAGGCTTTGACAAAACCAGTCAATTTTGATTTTAGTTCTTTATTGGTGTAGCTTTTCTTATATGAATTATTCAATAGCTCATCAGCCCTATCTCTTAAATAAGCTAGATAATAATTTATTTCAGTAGCTCTCTCAGAGTTTAACTTTACAGATTGAGTTTCTTTATCAAAGTCTTCTTGTTTTATTTTTTCACCAGTAGATAATTTGACTTGTTCAGAATTACAGTTAATTCTTAAGTGAATTGGGGAGAATCCTTTTTTATCAGATTTGTCGAGATAGAAGTTTATTGTAGCCATAGTTTAAGTTGCGGACATTTTTGCGGACACGGACGAATTTACGGACAGTAATGCAATATTCCAACTGTTTTTGGATTATTTCCATATTAATCTACACCATTTATATCTCAGCAATTACCAACCATGGCTTCTACAATGATTTTTCTTTTACCTTTTTGAAGAAAGTTATGATAGAAAATCTATTTCTCATTATTGGATGAGGCGGTCAAAGTGAACCACGTGCGCCGGATGAAAGTGAGCATAGTAATAATTATTGTAAACCCTTTTATAGCATAGTCTGAAATGATTTTTTAAGTGGCTCAAAAAACTCCGTTTTCAGTGGTTCACTTTGACCGTTTTTTGCATACTGATAACAAGGTCGTAGTTTTTCGCTGCATCCGTCTGCCCCAAACTTTCAAACGGAATACCATACACCTGTACATTTTTTTGATACCGAAAATTGTGCTCCAATATACGCACCGTCAAAATCTCCTTTTCGAACGCCGTAAAATTTGCGGACGGATAGATTTTGGATAGATGACGGATAAAGATGCCGTTGCCCGCACTAGGTTCCAATATAGTCTTTGGGTCGAAACTATTGGCCGATTTTAAGGAAGCCGTTATGGAGCTGACGATTGCATCGGGCGTGTAGTAGGAATTCAGGGAACTTTTCTTGAGACTATTCAGGATGGTCCGCGCATAATCGGTCCCATAATAGGCTTCCAATTTTTCCAGAAACCGGGTTCTATACGTCTTGTTCTTAAGGATGTCAAAAATGTTCCCGAACCCGGGATTGTTGATATGGATATGTTGTTCAGGCGCGGGTTCGTTGAGCGCATCAATGGTCCGGACCAAGTAGTCAAGATACTTTTTTTTTGAGTATTTAATTTTGAGTGGGTGAGTTATGGGATTTGATCGGGTGGCTTTAATGCCAAAATTCTATATTACATATTCAGGGGGTTTTGAATGATTTGTTCATTAATTTGATCCGTCCGTTTTCGGATAGATCGATAATTTGTTTTCAGATTACATCGTTAAAGTTTGCCTTTCGGTATTGTTCTTGATCTGTTCGAACGCCGTACTGAAATTCTTGCTTTGGGCATAGGTCTTGTTGATATGCCGTAGAACGCCATCGTCAACAGGTCTAAAATTCATTTCTTTTTTGCCCGCGTTACTTTCCGCAAAGTGCCATAGCCCAGCTCCATAGTGCTTTTTAAGTTGGGCTTCCCTCGTATTTAACTATAAGACAATGGCCTCTATCTTACCGCTCGTAGCATTTTTCGCAACCGTCCTATCTTAATTTTCTCCATGGCCGATATTGTTCAGTTCCATTAAATGGTCGTAGATACTTTTCTTTAGATTGAGGGAGGGTCTAGGATTGATCTTGATCTCATTTTTTATGGTCTCATAATGTAAATGGTAGCCCGTGGA